>JAJZTO010000165.1 GCA_021848865.1 Myxococcales bacterium | reverse complement strand
TTCCGATCTAGCTCCGCCAGCGGCCGGCCCAGCAGCCGCTCGGTGGCGCGCTGCACGCGGGGCGAGAAGCTGGTGCAGGCGAAGCGGAAGGGCGGCCGCGGCCCGCCCGGGCCGTGCTGCGCCTCCAGCACCGCCGAGTGGAAGCCCAGCCGCAGCAGCTCGCGGCAGATGACGCCGTGGATGGCCGCCTGGTCGGTCTCGACCATGAGCCGGGCACCCGCCAGCCCGAGGGCCGCGAGCGGCTCCTTCCTCCTCCGCGGCTCCAGGCGGCGGACCACGCGACGATCTTCCACGCAGTAGACTGCATTGACAAGGGTTGGCGGCCCTGCGTACCTAGGGCCTCCCACGATCCAGTCCAGGGGGCGAGATGGTCATCGAGCGGATGGCAGTGGTCGGGGCCGGGCAGATGGGCGGCGGCATCGCCCAGGTCGCGGCCCAGGCCGGCATCGAGGTGCTGCTCACCGACGCCACGCCGGAGCTGGCCCGGCGCGGCCAGGAGCGCATCGGGGCCGCGCTCGCCAAGCTGGTGGAGAAGGGCAAGATGAGCGCCGGGGACCGCACCGCGCTCCTGTCGCGGATCAAGCCGGTGGACCGGGTCGAGGACTGCGGCCGGGCCCAGCTGCTCATCGAGGCGGTGGCCGAGGTCGAGTCGGTGAAGCGCGAGATCTTCCAGCGCGCCGACGCCGTCCTGCCCCCCGAGGCGCTGCTGGCCTCCAACACCAGCTCCATCTCCATCACCAAGCTGGCCGCGGCCACGAAGCGCCCCGAGAAGTTCGTGGGGATGCACTTCATGAACCCGCCGCCGGTGATGCAGCTCATCGAGATCATCCGCGCGCTCCAGACCGGCGACGCGACCTACCGGGCGGTGGTGGAGCTGGCGAAGCGCTTCGGCAAGACCACCGTCACCGCCAAGGACCGCCCCGGCTTCGTGGTGAACCGCATCCTCATCCCGCTCCTCAACGAGGCCTGCTTCGCCCTGGAGGAGGGGCTGGCCACCGCCGAGGACATCGACACCGGCGTGAAGCTGGGCCTGAACCACCCCATGGGGCCGCTGACGCTGGCCGACTTCATCGGGCTCGACACCTGCCTGTTCATCGCCGAGGTGCTGCACCGCGAGCTGGGGGACGACAAGTACCGCCCGGCGCCGGTGCTGCGCCAGTACGTGGCCGCCGGCTGGCTGGGCCGGAAGACCGGCCGCGGCTTCTACGACTACTCCGCCAGCAAGTAGCCCACGGGGAGCGCCATGCCGCTCGAGAACATCCTGTTCCGCGTCGAGGACGGCGTCGGGATCGCGACCTTCCACCGCCCCAAGGCCATGAACGCGCTCGACTCGCGGACCCTCCGGGAGATCGGCGAGCTCTGCGCCCAGGTGGAGGGCGACCCGGCGGTGAAGGCCCTGGTCCTGACCGGCGGGGAGGGGAAGGCCTTCGTGGCCGGCGCCGACATCGCCGAGATGGCGAACCTCACCGGGCTGGAGGCCCGCCGCTTCGCCGAGGCCGGCCAGCGGACCGTGGAGCGGCTCGAGGCCCTGCCGGTGGTCACGGTCGCGGCGGTGAACGGCTTCGCCCTGGGCGGCGGCTGCGAGCTGGCCATGGCCTGCGACCTCATCTACGCCAGCGAGAAGGCGCGCTTCGGCCAGCCGGAGGTGAACCTGGGCATCATCCCGGGCTTCGGCGGCACCCAGCGGCTGCAGCGGCGCGTCGGGCCGCAGCGGGCCCTGGAGATGATCCTCACCGGCGACATGGTGGACGGCCCCACCGCGGTGGCCTGGGGGCTGGCGCTGGAGGCGCTGCCGCCCGAGAGGCTGCTGCCCCACGCCGTGGCCCAGGCCCGCAAGATCGCCGGGAAGGGGCCGGCCGCCATCGCCGCCGCGCGCCGCATCGTCCGGGCCACCGCCGCGCCGCCGATCGGTCCGGGGCAGCTCATGGAGGCCGAGTCCTTCGGCGGCCTCTTCGAGACCGAGGACGGCCGGGAGGGGCTGAAGGCCTTCCTGGAGAAGCGGCCGGCTGCCTTCCGCGGCGTCTGACCCGACCACCCTTTCCCGGGGCCCGCCGGGCCCCGCCACCGGGAGCCCCCATGAACGTCGACCTCACCGAGGAGCAGCGCCAGGTCCGGGACCTCTGCCGCAAGTTCGCCGACGAGGAGCTGAGGCCGCACGCGCGCAAGTGGGACCAGGAGCACCGCTTCCCCGCCGAGGCGGTGAAGAAGCTCGCCGAGATGGGGCTGCTGGCGGTGGCCGTCCCGGCGGAGTGGGGCGGCGCCGGCATGGACAACATGTGCTACGCGCTGGCCATGGAGGAGATCTCCCGCGGCTGCGCCAGCACCGGCGTCACCATGAGCGTGAACAACTCGCTCTACTGCGACCCGGTGATGAAGTTCGGCACGCCCGAGCAGAAGAAGAGGTGGCTCAAGCCCTTCACCGCCGGCGAGAGGCTCGGGGCCTTCGCGCTCACCGAGCCCATGAGCGGCTCCGACGCCGCCGAGATGCGGACGCTGGCGGTGAAGAAGGGCGACGCCTACGTCCTGAATGGCGCCAAGAACTTCATCACCAACGGCCCGCAGGCGGACGCCATCCTGGTCTTCGCCATGACCGACCGGCCCAAGGGCCACAAGGGCATCAGCGCCTTCCTGGTGCCCACCGACGCCAAGGGCTTCAGCCGCGGCAAGCCGGACGAGAAGGTGGGCATCCGCGCCTCCGGCACCTGCTCGGTGTTCTTCGAGGACGTGGTGGTCCCGGCCTCGGACCGGCTCGGCGGCGAGGGGGAGGGCTTCAAGGTGGCGATGGCCACCCTCGACGGCGGGCGCATCGGCATCGCCGCCCAGGCCCTGGGCATCGCCCGCGCCGCGCTGGAGGAGGCGCGGGCCTACGCCAAGGACCGCAAGGCCTTCGGCCAGCCCATCGCGAACTTCCAGGCCATCCAGTTCATGCTCGCCGACATGGCCACCGAGGTGGACGCGGCCCGGCTGCTCATCTGGCGGGCGGCGGCGATGAAGGACAAGGGGGTCCGCTTCAGCGCGGAGGCGGCCATGGCCAAGCTCTACGCCAGCGAGATGGCGGAGCGGGTCACCTCCAAGGGCATCCAGATCCACGGCGGCTACGGCTACACCACCGAGTACGACGCCGAGCGCCACTGGCGCGACAGCCGCATCACCGAGATCTACGAGGGCACCAGCGAGATCCAGCGCGTGGTGATCGCCGCCAACATCCTCAAGGACTGAGCGCGCCCGGCGCGCCCCGCACCTCCGGTGGACTTCCAGCCCGACGACGTCCAGCAGGCCATCCAGGCCGCGGCCCGCGCCGTGGCCCGCGAGCGCATCGCCCCCGGGGCGCGCGAGCGGGACCGGACCGGGCGCTTCCCGGCGGAGGAGATCCGCGAGCTGGGGCGCCTGGGGCTGCTGGGGATGACCGTCCCCGAGGCGCTGGGCGGGGCCGGCGCCGGGACGGTGGCCTACGCCCTGGCGCTGATGGAGCTGGCCGCGGCCGACTGCTCGGTGGCGGTCACCGCCTCGGTCACCAACATGGTGAACGAGACCATCGCCCGCTGGGGCACCGGGGAGCAGCAGGCGCGCTGCTGCCCGCGCCTCTCCTCGGGCGAGTGGCTGGCCGGCGCCTTCGGCCTGTCCGAGCCGCACGCCGGCAGCGACCCGGCGGCGATGCGCACCCGCGCCGAGCGGCGCGGCGACCGCTGGGTCCTGAACGGCGAGAAGCAGTGGATCACCAGCGGCGACGTCGCCGGGGTGATCGTCGTCTGGGCCCGGACCGACGCCGGCGCGGCCGGGACGGGCATCAGCGCCTTCCTCGTCGAGCAGGGCACCCCGGGCCTCAGCGCCGGGCGCCACGAGGCCAAGATGGGGCAGCGGTCCTCGCCCACGGTGCCGCTGGTCCTCGAGGACTGCGCCGTGCCCGAGGGGGCGATGCTGGGCCGCCCCGGGGACGGGATGCGCATCGCCCTCGGCGCCCTCGACGGCGGGCGCATCGGCATCGGCGCGCAGGCGGTGGGGGTGATGGACGCGGTCCTGGAAGCCTCCGCCCGCTACACCCGGGAACGGCAGGCCTTCGGCCGGCCCATCGCCCAGCACCAGGCCGTCGCCTTCCAGCTCGCCGACGTGGCGGTGGCGCGCGACGCCGCGCGGCTGCTGGTGCTGCGGGCGGCGATGCTCAAGGAGGCGGGCCGCCCCTTCTCGCGAGAGGCGGCGATGGCCAAGCTCTTCGCCTCGGAGGCGGCCCAGCGCGCCGTGTCCACCGGCGTGCAGGTGCACGGCGGCTACGGCTACACCGAGGAGTTCCTGGTGGAGCGGCTGTACCGCGACGCGCGGGTGCAGACCATCTACGAGGGGACCAGCGAGATCCAGCGGCTGGTGATCTCGCGCGACCTGCTCCGCGCCCCGTGAGGCGCCGGGAACGGCCGCGCGCCGACGCACCGTCAGCCGGCCTTGCGGCCCGTGTCCCCGGCGGGCGCCTCGGCCAGCTCGATGAGGTGGCCGGTGTGCTCCCGCTTGGCCTGCAGGTACCCGGTGTTGTGCGGGTTCACCGGCGAGGGCAGGGCGATGCGCCGCCGCACCGGGACCCCGGCGTCCACCAGCTCGGCGATCTTGCGCGGGTTGTTGGTGATCAGGTCCACCGAGCGGACCCCGAGCTGGCGCAGGATCTCGGCGGCGACGTCGTAGCGCCGCAGGTCGTCGGGGAAGCCGAGCAGCCGGTTCGCCTCGAAGGTGTCGTGGCCGCGCGCCTGGAGGGCGTAGGCCTTGATCTTGTTTCCGAGCCCGATGCCCCGGCCTTCCTGGCGCAGGTAGACGAGCACGCCGCGGTCGCGCCGGGCGACCAGGTCGAGCGCCGCGTCGAGCTGCGCGCGGCAGTCGCACTTCAGGGAGCCCAGCACCTCGCTGGTCAGGCACTCGGAGTGGACCCGGGCCGGGACCCCGTCGCCGGAGACGTCGCCGAGCACCATCGCCAGGTGCTCGACGCGCGCCCCGGCCTCCCGGAACACCACCACCTGGAACAGCCCTCGCTCGGTGGGGAGGGGCGCCTCGCTGAACCGTTCCACCCTGGGCCGCCGCGGCCTCGCCGCCACCACCACCTCGTCCATGTCCGCCCCGCCTTGTGGATGTCGTCGCACGGTGCTTCCGGGATCTGCCGCGCCGGAGGACGTCCCGCAACCCGAATCGCCACGGCTCCCCGAAAAGCCCCCCCGGGACGCGCCGTTGACAGGGCCCGGCGGCGCGGTTAGGTCGAGACCCGCAGATGGCGCCACCTCCACACCTTTCCTCGGGGGACCTGGCCCGGGCCACCGGCCTGACCGCGCGGGCCATCCGGTTCTACGAGGAGCAGGGGCTCCTGCGGCCGGCCGTGGTGAGCGAGGGTGGCCACCGCCGCTACACCGCCGACGAGCTGGAGCGGCTCAAGCTCATCGCCGACCTGCGCGAGCTCGGGCTCTCGCTCTGCGACATCCGCGGCGCGCTGGAGCTGCGCAGCGGCTGCGACGGCGGCGAGGAGCTGGCCCGGCGGTTCCAGGAGGTGCTGCGCCGCCACGTCCAGGCGGCCGAGCAGCGGCTGGCGCGCCTCCGCCGGGTGAAGCGGGAGCTGCTGTCGGCGCTGGAGACCATCGAGGAGCGGCTGCGCTGCGCCGAGCGGTGCCCCTGCGACGTGGCCGAGGGGGAGGCGTCGCCCCGCATCGTCCGGCTGGTGTCCCGGGGGGCCCTGTGCCGCGGCGGGGCCGATCCGGAGCCGGAGCCCGACGCCGAGACGGGTCCGGGGCCCGGCTAGCGGCTAGTTGACATAATCTCCATTATCAGACGTTGCGACGGGGGCTGGGAGCGGCGATTCCCGCCTGATTCCCGTGAGATCCGGTATCTTCCGGCCATGCCCGGCACCGCGGTTTCGGCCCTCCTCGCGCTCCTGCTGGCCGCCGAGGGCCCGGCCGACGCCGTGCCCGGCACCGAGCGAGCAGCCGGAGGAGCAGCCGTGCCCGGCACCGAGCGCGCGCCCCGCTGCACCGCCTTCGACCTCGCGCTCGCCGGCCTCGGCAGCGCCGAGGAGGATCTGGCCCGCGTCGCCGGGCTCGCCGGCTCGGCCCCGCTCTGGCCGGGGCTCATCCGCCGGCCGTCCGGGGCGCGGCCCCTCTGGCTCTGCGACGGACCGGCCCCGGAGCGGCAGGCCATCGCCGACCCGGTCCCGCTCCCCGAGGTCCGCTGGGAGCTGGTCCCACCCACCAGCTTCACCAAGCTCCACACCGGCTGGGCCGACGACCGGAACGACGGCGCGCTCTGGTCCGGGCGCGGCCTCTCGACGGAGGTCGCCGCCGGGGCCCGGGTGCGCTGGCGCTGGTTCACCGCCCAGCTCGCGCCCCTGGCCGCCTGGCAGCAGAACCGGGGCTGGGGCGTCCCCGCCGGCACCCTCCCCGGCTTTTCACCCTACAGATCG
>JAJZTO010000164.1 GCA_021848865.1 Myxococcales bacterium | reverse complement strand
CACCGGCAAGCTCTCCACCTTCGCGCCCGAGGCCAAGGTGGTGCACCTGGACATCGACCCGGCCGAGATCTCCAAGCTGGTCACCGCCACCGTGCCGCTGGTCGGCGACCTGAAGACCCTCCTGCCGCGGCTCGGCGCCGAGGTCCGCAAGACCTTCGAGGCCCGCGGCCGGCCCGACCTCGGCCCCTGGTGGAAGCGGGTGAACGACTGGCGGGCCAAGTACCCGCTGCGCTTCAAGCAGGAGGGGGAGAAGTACATCCTCCCGCAGACCGCGGTGGACCGGATCTGGCGCAAGTGCGAGGGGCGGGCCATCGTCACCACCGGGGTGGGCGAGCACCAGATGTGGGCCGCCCAGTTCTGGAAGGTGTCGGCGCCGCGCCAGTTCATCACCTCGGGCGGCCTCGGCACCATGGGCTTCTGCCTGCCCTCGGCCATCGGCATCCAGTGCGGGCGGCCCGACGCGCTGGTGGTGGGCATCGACGGCGACGGCAGCTTCCAGATGACCCTCCAGGACCTGGCCACCGCCGTGGACCTGAAGCTGCCCATCAAGATCTTCATCCTCAACAACCTGTTCCTGGGCATGGTGCGCCAGTGGCAGGAGCTGTTCTACGACGGCCGCTTCAGCGAGACCCCGCTCTCCGACCTGCCCGACCTGGTGAAGCTGGCCGAGGCCTACCGGTGCCTGGGGCTGCGGGCCCGGACGCTGGAGGAGCTGGACGGCGTCATCGACCGGGCCCTGGCGCACAAGGACGGGCCCTGCATCGTCGACATCCGGGTGAAGCGGCAGGAGAAGGTCTACCCCATGGTGCCGGCCGGCGCGCCGCTCCAGGACATGATCGGGGGCGAGTGATGTACCCGAACACCGAGGTCTCCACCGGCAACGTCCACACCCTCTCGCTCCTGGTCGAGAACCGGGCCGGCGTCCTCCAGCGCGTGGCCGGCCTCTTCGCCCGCCGCGGCTACAACATCGAGAGCCTGGCGGTGGGCCCCACCGAGCACCCCGAGTACTCCCGCATGACCATCGTGGTGCGGCTCGAGGCCAAGCCGGTGGAGCAGGTGATCCGCCAGGTCCAGAAGCTCATCCCGGTCATCGAGGTGAAGGAGCTGAAGCCCTCCGACTACGTGGAGCGGGAGCTGCTGCTGGTGAAGATCAAGGTCCCGGAGCAGAACCACGCCGAGCTGCGCGCCATCGCCGACACCTACGAGGCGCAGATCGTCGACGTCTCCCCGGACGCGCTGATGATCGAGGCCAGCGGCACCGCCGCCAAGCTCGACACGCTGGAGGAGCGGCTGGCCCGGTACGGCATCCAGGAGCTGTGCCGCAGCGGCCGCATCGCCCTGGAGCGCGGCTTCAAGACCCTCTCGACACCCTCACCGAAGTAGGGCCGGGGCTCGTCCCCGGCCGGCGGGGGCTCGCCCCCGTGGACCTCAACCGCGAAGGAATCGACCGATGGCCAAGATCTACTACGACAAGGACGCGAAGCTCGAGGTGCTCAAGAAGCGCAAGGTGGCCGTGATCGGCTACGGCAGCCAGGGCCACGCCCACGCCCTGAACCTGAAGGACTCGGGCGTGGACGTGCGGGTCGGGCTCCACGCCGGCTCGAAGTCGGCGAAGAAGGCCGAGGGGGCGGGGCTGCGGGTGCTGAGCGTGGCCGAGGCCTGCAAGGAGGCCGACGTCATCATGATCCTCATCCCGGACCAGACCCAGAAGAAGGTCTACGACGAGGAGATCGCCCCCCACCTCGAGAAGGGCGACGCCCTGCTCTTCGCCCACGGCTTCAACATCCACTTCGGCCAGATCCGCGCCCCGGAGAACGTGGACGTGGTGCTGGTGGCTCCCAAGGGGCCGGGCCACCTGGTGCGGCGCCAGTACCAGGACGGGCGCGGCATCCCCTGCCTCATCGCCGTCCACCAGGACGCCACCGGCAAGGCGAAGCAGGTGGGGCTCGCCTACGCCCGGGCCATCGGCGGCGGCCGCGCCGGCGTGCTCGAGACCACCTTCAAGGAGGAGACCGAGACCGACCTCTTCGGGGAGCAGGCGGTGCTCTGCGGCGGCGCCTCGGCGCTGGTGAAGGCCGGCTTCGAGACCCTGGTGGAGGCCGGCTACCAGCCGGAGAGCGCCTACTTCGAGTGCCTCCACGAGCTGAAGCTCATCGTCGATCTCATGTACGAGGGCGGCCTGGCCTGGATGCGCCACTCCATCTCCGACACCGCCGAGTACGGCGACTACACCCGCGGGCCGCGCATCGTCACCGACGCCACCAAGGACGAGATGCGCCGGGTCCTCAAGGAGATCCAGTCGGGTCAGTTCGCCAAGGAGTTCATCATCGAGAACCAGGTGGGGCGTCCCACCTTCGACAAGCTCCGCGAGGCGGAGGCCCGGCACCCCATCGAGGAGGTGGGGAAGAAGCTGCGGGGCATGATGAGCTGGATCCGCGAGGCCAAGAAGGACTCGTCCGAGCCGGGCGCTCGTTGACAAAGGGTTCGAAATCCTTATTATCCGCCCACTTTTGACGGAGGCTCACCATCAACAACCCTCGTGACACCCGGACCAACCGCGACTCGCGCACCAACCGCCGGATCAAGGCGCGGGAGGTGCGCCTCGTCGCGTCCAACGGGGATCAGCTCGGCGTCGTGCCGATCGACCAGGCCCTGGCCAAGGCCATGGAGGAAGGCCTCGATCTCGTCGAGGTTAACCCCATGACCAAGCCGCCGGTCTGCAAGATCATGGACTACGGCAAGTTCAAGTACGACGAGAAGAAGAAGCAGAACGAGGCCAAGAAGAAGCAGGTGGTGGTGCAGCTCAAGGAAGTGAAGCTGCGGCCGCGGACCGAGGAGCACGACTACGACGTCAAGATCAAGAAGATCCGCGAGTTCCTGCAGGAGGCCAACAAGGCCCGCGTCACCGTGATGTTCCGCGGGCGCGAGATCACCCACCGCGAGCTCGGCCAGGCGGTGCTGACCCGGGTGATCGAGGACACGCGCGAGGTGGGCGTCATCGAGTCGGCGCCCCGGATGGAAGGGCGCCAGATGTTCATGATCCTGTCGCCCAACCCGAAGATGCTGCAGCGCCAGCGGGACCAGGCCAAGGCCAAGGCCGACCTCCTGGCGAAGCAGGCCGCGGCGGCCGCTGCCGCCGGCGCCACCCCCGCCGCGGTCCCGGCGCCCGAGGCCGCGGCGCCGGCCCCCGCCGCCGGCGGCCCCGATCCCGCGGGGGGCGGAACGCCCCCGGCGGCCCCCTGAGCCTCACGATTCACGGAGAGAGAGATGCCCAAGCTGAAGACCAAGTCCGGCGCCAAGAAGCGCTTCCAGGTGAAGAAGAGCGGCGCGGTGAAGTTCCGCCGCGCCGGCGTCCGCCACCTGGCGACGTTCGGCAAGACCAAGAAGCAGAAGGTGAACCTCCGCGGCACCAGCCACCTGACGGCGGAGGATTCGAAGAAGATCATGGAGTGCTTCCCCTACGCCCGGTAGTCGGGTGGAGGGGAAGGTTCCTGTCCAGGGCCCCAGCGGGGATCCGAAGCGCGGCACCGTCGAGGTTCCGCCTCCCGCCGGCCACGAGGTGAAGTGAGATGCGCGTCAAGAAGGGATTCAAGGCCCGCCGCCGCCGCAACCGCGTCCTGAAGCTCGCCAAGGGCTTCCGGGGCCGCCGCAAGAATTGCTACAAGCGCGCCAACCAGGCGGTGGAGCGGGCGCTGAACTACTCCACCCGCGACCGCCGCCGCCGGCGCCGCGACTTCCGCTCCCTGTGGATCGCCCGCATCAACGCGGCCGCCCGCGCCAACGGGACGAGCTACTCGCGCCTCATCGCCGGCCTGAAGAAGGCGAACGTGGCGCTGGACCGCAAGGTGCTGGCCGATCTCGCCCTCTTCCTCCCGGGCGACTTCGCCGCGGTGGTGAAGGCGTCCCAGGCCTAGGGGTCGGCGGTGGCCGACCTCATCGGGCAGCTCCAGTCCCTGGCGGCGACGGCGCGCGGCGCCGTCGCCGGCGCCGCGGACGAACGGGCCATCGAGGAGCTGCGGGTCCGCTTCCTCGGCAAGAAGGGCGAGCTCTCCGCGGTCCTCCGCGGCATGGGCGCGCTCCCGGCCGGGGAGCGCCCGCGGGTCGGCGAGGTCGCCAACCGCGTCCGGGACGAGGTGGAGGCGCTGCTGGGCGCCGCCCGCGCCCGGCTCGAGGAGCGGAAGCTCGAGGCCGAGCTGGCCGGTCCGCCCATCGACGTGACGCTGCCGGGCCGCCGGCTGGTGCCGCGCGGCCACCGCCACCCGCTCACCCGGGCCGCCGACGAGATCACCGCCATCTTCTCGCGCCTGGGCTACGAGGTGGCCAGCGGCCCGGAGATCGAGCTCGACTGGTACAACTTCGAGGCGCTGAACATCCCGGCCGATCACCCCGCCCGGGACATGCAGGACACCTTCTACGTCGAGGAGGGGACGCTCGGCCCCGGGCCCCGGCGCGGCGGCGTGCTGCTGCGCACCCACACCTCGCCGGTGCAGATCCGGACCATGAAGCGGCTCGGCAAGCCGCCGGTGCGGGTCGTCTGCCCGGGGCGCGTCTACCGCTCCGACTACGACCAGACCCACTCCCCCATGTTCCACCAGGTGGAGGGGCTGTGCGTGGACGAGGGCATCACCTTCGCCGACCTGAAGGGCACCCTGGCGGCCTTCGCCCGCGCCTTCTTCGGGCCGGCCACCCGGACCCGCTTCCGCCCCAGCTACTTCCCCTTCACCGAGCCGAGCGCCGAGGTGGACGTCTCCTGCAGCATCTGCGGAGGGAAGGGCACCTTGCCGCGGGTGCGAGCGCAGGGCCGGCCGGATGAGGCCGGCCCGGAGCGAGCGGGGGGCTCGGGGGGGCTTCATCCCCCCGACGTGAGATGCGGGACGTGCAAGGGCACCGGCTGGCTCGAGGTGCTGGGCGCCGGGATGGTGCACCCCCGGGTGCTGGAGAACGGCGGGATCGACCCGGCCCGCTGCACCGGCTTCGCCTTCGGCATGGGCGTCGAGCGCATGGCGATGCTGAAGTACGGCATCGACGACCTGCGCCTCTTCTTCGAGAACGACCTCCGCTTCCTCGAGCAGTTCTGACGCCATGAGGCGACGGCTCAACGGATCTCGGCGTAGGGCGGGGGCTCGTCCCCCGCCGCTGGGTCCGGCCTGGCGGCCCGGCGGGGCACGAGGCCCCGCCCTACTGCGAAACGATCGGCCATGCGCATCTCCCTGAAGTGGCTCGCCGAGTACGTGGACCTCCCGGCCCCCGAGGAGCTGGCGCGCCGGCTCACCGCGGTGGGGCTGGAGGTCGAGGGGATCGAGCGCACCGGGCAGGGGCTGGAGGGCGTCGTCGCGGCCCGCATCCTCTCCTCGGAGCGCCACCCGAACGCCGAGAAGCTCTCGGTGACCACGGTGGACCGCGGGGACGGCGCGCCCCTGCAGATCGTCTGCGGCGCCAAGAACTACGCGGTGGGCGACGTCGTCCCCCTGGCGCAGGTGGGGGCGGTGCTCCCCGGCGGCCAGAAGATCGAGCGGGCCAGGCTCCGCGGCGTGGAGTCCTCGGGCATGCTCTGCTCGGCGCGCGAGCTGGGGCTCGACGCCGACGCCAGCGGCCTCTTGCTCCTCCCGCGCGAGGTGGCGCCGGGCACCCCGGTGGCCGCGGCGCTCGGGCTCGACGACGTCCTCCTCGAGGTCAACGTCACCCCCAACCGGCCCGACGCCCTCTCCCACGTCGGCATCGCCCGCGAGGTGGCGGCGATCCTCGGGACCCGGGTGCGGATGCCGGCGCTCCGGCTCGCCGAGCAGGGGCCGGCGGCGGCGGAGCGGATCCGGGTGCGCGTCGAGGCGCCCGATCGCTGCGCCCGCTACGCCGCCCGCGTCGTCGAGGGGGTGCGGATCGGCCCCTCGCCCGCCTGGCTGGCGCGGCGGCTCGAGGCCTGCGGCGTCCGCTCCATCTCCAACGCCGTCGACGCCACCAACTACGTGCTGCTGGAGCTGGGCCACCCGCTCCACGCCTTCGACCTGGACCGGGTGGCCGGCGCCGAGATCGTGGTGCGCACCGCCCGGCCGGGCGAGCGCATCACCACCCTGGACGGCAAGGAGCGGGCGCTGGAGCCGGACGACCTGCTCATCGCCGACCGCGATCGGGGCAGCGCCCTGGCCGGCGTCATGGGCGGCGGCGACTCGGAGATCTCGGCCGGCACCTCCCGCATCCTGCTGGAGTCGGCCTGGTTCGCGCCGGGCGGCATTCGCCGCACCTCGCGCCGGCACGGGCTGAAGAGCGAGGCCTCCTACCGCTTCGAGCGCGGCGCCGACCCGGGCATGGTGATCCCGGCGCTGGACCGCTGCGCCGCGCTCCTCGCCGAGCTCACCGGCGGGACGGTCCGCACCGGGGTGGTGGACGCCCATCCGCGGCCGCACCGGCCCGCCGAGGTCCGGCTGCGC
>JAJZTO010000163.1 GCA_021848865.1 Myxococcales bacterium | reverse complement strand
CCGGGGAAGAGGCTGGTGAGGGCCTCGGCGTCGAGGACCCAGCCCGCCAGGACCAGCCCGGCCAGCGCCACCACCAGCAGGCCGAAGGTGAAGGCGAAGCGCCGGAAGGTCGGGGCGAGCGCGGGGGCGGGGTCCATGGTGGAGGGGCGCGTGCGGCCCCTTCCTAGCTCCCCCGGGGACGATAGGCAAACCCCGGCCGGCGCCACCCCCGGAAATGGACGCCCCCGGGCCCGGCGGTATCATGCGCCCGGAGGCCACCATGAAGATCACGCCCCTCGACATCCTGCAGAAGCGCTTCCGGCGCGCCCTGCGCGGCTACGACCGGCAGGAGGTCGAGGCCTTCCTGGCGCTGGTGGCCTCCGGGTTCGAGGAGCTGGTCCGCGACGCCCAGGCGCTGCGCGCCGACGTGGGGCGCATGGACGAGGAGATCGCCGAGTTCCGCGGGCGCGAGCGCGCCCTGCAGGAGACGATGGTCACCGCGCAGAAGGCCTGCGAGGACATCCGCGAGTCGGCCCGCAAGGAGGCGGAGATCACCCTCTCCGAGGCGGAGCTGCAGGGCGAGAAGATCGTCCAGGCCGCCCACGCCAAGTTCCTCCGCATCGCCGACGACATCACCGAGCTGAAGCGGCAGCGCGCCGCCTTCGAGGCCCAGGTGCGGGCGGTGGTGGAGAGCCACGGGAAGCTGCTCGAGGTCTTCCGCGCCCCCGACGGCGACGAGCAGATCGAGTACCTGCCCGCCAAGAAGCGGTAGGCGGCCCCCGGGTGGGGCCCCAGCGAAGCTGGGGAGGGCGGAGCCCTCCCCGCCGGACGCGGCGCGAGCGCCGAAGGCTCCGGCGCAGCAGGGGTGGGGCCCCGACGGCTCCGCCGGCGGGGCGGGGACGCAGTCCCCGTTTCAATGCGCGTCGGCCCAGCTCCGGCCCCACCCGGCCTCGACGTCCAGCGGCACGCGCAGCGCCCCCGCGGCGGCCATCTCCCGCCGGAGCAGCGCCGCCACCGCCTCCTCCTGCCCCTCCGCGGCCTCGACCACCAGCTCGTCGTGGACCTGGAGGAGGAGCCGCGCCTCGAGCCCCTCGGCCCGCAGCGCCGCCGCCGAGCGGATCATCGCCAGCTTGGCGAGGTCGGCCGCCGTGCCCTGGATGGGCGTGTTCACCGCCATCCGCTCCGCCGCCTGGCGCAGGCCGGGGTTGCGCGAGCCGATGTCCGGGAGCGCCCGCCGCCGGCCCCACAGCGTCCGGACCTCGCCGCTCCTGCGGGCCTCGGCCACGGTGGCGTCGAGCCAGCGCTTCACCCCCGCGTAGCGGGCGAAGTACCGGTCGATGATGGCCTGGGCCTCGGCCGGCGGCAGGTCGAGCCGCTGCGCCAGGCCGAAGGCCGAGAGCCCGTAGGCGATGCCGAAGTTCAGGACCTTGGCGATGCGGCGCTGGTCGGCGGTGACCGCCTCCCGCGCCACGCCGAAGGTCTCGGCGGCGGTGGCGGCGTGGACGTCCTCCCGCCGGCGGAAGGCGGCCAGCAGCGCCTCGTCCTCCGCGAAGTGGGCCAGGATGCGCAGCTCCACCTGGGAGTAGTCGGCCGACACCAGCAGCCGCCCCGGCGGCGCCACGAAGGCGGCCCGGAGGCGCCGCGAGATCTCGGTGCGCACCGGGATGTTCTGGAGGTTGGGGTCGACGGAGGAGAGGCGCCCGGTGGCCGCCCCCAGCTGCTGGAAGGTGGTGTGGATCCGGCCGTCGCCCTCGATGAGCTGCGGCAGCGCGTCGGCGTAGGTCCCCTTCAGCTTGGCCAAGGAGCGGTGTTCCAGCACCAGCCGCGGCAGCTGGTGCTGCTCCGCCAGCTTCTCCAGCACCTCGACGTCGGTGGAGGGGCCGGTCTTGAGCCGCTTCACCACCGGGAGCTTCAGCTCCTCGAAGAGCACCTGGCCCAGCTCCCGGGTCGAGGCCACGTTGAAGGCGTGGCCGGCGGCCGAGTGGAGCCGCACCTCCAGGTCGCGGAGCGCCTTGCCGAACTCGGCCGAGAGCCCCTCCAGCGCCCCGCGGTCCACGGCGATCCCGGCCCGCTCCATGTCGGCCAGCACCGGCACCAGCGGCCGCTCCACCTCGTCGTGGAGCCGGGCCAGCCCCTCGTCGGCCAGCGCCCCCCGGAGCGCGGCCGCCAGGTCGCAGAGCACCGCGGCCCGGGCGCCGGCCACCTCCGCCACCTGCTCCACCGGCAGCTCCGCCGCGGGCGGCGGCGGGCGCCCGCGCCCGGCCGGCACGGCGGGCAGCGAGGGCAGCTCGCAGCGCAGCCGCTCGCGCGCCACGTCCGCCAGCCCGTGCTCCCGCCGCGCCGGCTGCAGCAGCCGGCTGGCGAGCTCGGTGTCGAACCCCTCTCCGGCCGCGGTGAGCCCGAGCCGCGCCAGCAGGTGGTCGGCCGCCTTCAGGTCGTGGCCGTGCTTGGGGACCCGCGGGTCCTCGATCAGCGGCCGCAGCCCCGCCGCCACCTCCGGACCGGAGAGCTGCGAGGGCGCGCCCAGGTAGCGGTGGCCCACCGGCACGTACCAGGCCCGCCCGCCGGCCCCCAGGGCCACCCCCACCAGCGCGCCGGTGCGCGGGGAGGCCCCCTCGTGCAGCAGCTCCAGGCCGGCCTGGCCCGCGGCCCGCGCCGCGGCCACCGCCGCCCGGAGGGTCCCGGCGTCCGCCACCAGCTCCACCCGCTCGCTCCGGGCGGTGGGCGGCGGCGGGGGCAGGTCCTTCAGCAGGCGGGTGAACTCCAGCTCGGTGAAGAGCCGCCGCGCCGCGTCCGGATCCCCGGGCCGCCGGGCCAGGTCCGCGGGGGCCAGCGGCAGCGCCAGGTCGGTGCGCAGCTCCACCAGCTTCCGGTTCAACCGCAGCCGCTCGGCCGACGCCAGCAGCTTGTCGCGGAGCTTCTCGCCGCCCCGGGCCACCGCGGCCGGGATCTCCCCGGCGCGCGCCAGCATCTCCTCGACGGTGCCGAAGCGATTCACCAGGGCCGCCGCCGTGACCTCGCCGACGCCGGGGACGCCGGGGACGTTGTCCACCTTGTCGCCGAGCAGGGACTGGTACTCCACCACCTTCTCCGGCGGCACGCCCATCTTCTTGCGCACCTCCTCCGGGCCGGTCCAGCCGCCGCGCCCGCTGGCCTCGGCCATCGGGTCGTAGAGCCGCACCCCCTCGTCCACCAGCTGGGTGAAGTCCTTGTCCCCGGTGACGATCACCACCTCCCACCCCAGCGCGCGGGCGCGCCGCGCCAAGGTGGCGATGACGTCGTCGGCCTCGACCCCGGGCTCCTCCAGCACCGGGACGTCCAGCGCCCGGATGACGTCGCGCACCAGCGGGAACTGCGGCACCAGGTCGGCCGGCGCCTCGGGCCGCTGGGCCTTGTAGGCCGGATCCAGGTCGGTGCGGAAGCTCCGCCGGCTGGCGTCGAGCACCACCGCCACGTGGGTCGGCTCGTGCTCGCGCGGCGCCTTCAGCAGCATGGTGGTGAAGCCGTAGACGGCGTGGGTGGGGACCCCCCGGGTGTTCGAGAGCGGCGGCAGCGCGTGGTAGGCGCGGAAGATGAAGCCGGAGCCGTCGATCAGGGTGAGGGTGGGCACCGGCGGAGGATACACCCCGGGGCCGGACGCCGGCAGGCGCTGCCCCCTCGCCGGGGGCGGGGCGGCCGCGCACCCCCGGCCCGCCGTCAGCGGGTCACGGCGTTGTTCCCGGTCAGGCTCGACGTCGGGAAGGTGGCCACCTGGTCGTCGGTGAAGCAGGTCACGATCTGCGTCGAGAAGTCGGGGCCGTAGACGCTCTTGTCGATCCAGGAGATCGCGCGCGGGAAGCTCCCGCCGCCCGGCGCCCGGCGGGTCGACTCCTTCACGCCCCGCTGGGTCGTGAAGAGGAACCCGGTGTCCTCCTTCATCGGCAGGACCAGGCCCGAGGCGTCGGTGCAGGGGACGGCCAGCGCGTTGGGCCGGCAGAAGATCGCCAGCCGGAACTTCAGGACCACGCGCTCGTCGGCCGCCGGGAGGATGGGGTTCCAGCCGGTCGGCCAGACGGCGCAGGCCGGGTCCGAGACCACGATGCCGGTGCCGCAGCGGTTGCTGGACGGGTAGTTGTTCCGCCGCGCCTTGCGGGCGATGGCCAGCCGCTCGGCCGCGTCGCGCCGCGCCGCCGCCGGCTGCGCCGGGTCCGCGACGATCGCCTGGAGCGGAGCCTCCGGCTCCCAGCGGAGGGCGAAGGTGTCGGCGACGATGGTCGCGGTGTCGGGCGGGTTGTCGATCGGCGAGGCGGAAACGTCCACGATGGTCCCGCTGATGCGCGCCCGTCCGGCGTAGCCGAAGCCGCCGCCGGTCACCACCGCGCCGGAGCCGCGCACCGTGAGGTAGGCGTCGGTGGTGGCCACCGCTCCCGCCGCCGGGACCGGCACGATGTCGCCGGGGCACTCGGCGCCCGGTGCCGGATCGGCGACGCGGTCGATCTTCAGCGCCCCGCCGGGGTGCGCGGGCGACGGCGGGAGGAAGTCGAGCACCGTGGCCCGGAGCTGGCCCAGCACCGTCGCGCCGGTGGCGGCGTCGTGGTGCGGCGGGCAGACGGCCGGGTCGATGACGTCGATGACCACCGTGTCGCCGGTGGTGGTGGGGCCCCCGTCCCGCGAGTGAACGCCCAGCTCGGGATCGGTGACGTCCATCGTCGAGATCCAGCCCGGGCTCCCGCCCGCGTCGAACCCACGCGCCTGGGCCGCCACCCAGGCCGTCCCGTCGGGGTCGCGCCCCACCACGCCCTGTCGCAGGTTCAGGCCCGGCAGCGCCCCCTGCCAGAGGACCGACCATCTGTCGTCCTGGGCGTAGCCCGGCGTCGCGACGATGTTGGCCTCGAGGCCGCTCAGCGGGACCGGGACGCTGAAGTCGAGCGGATTCGGACTCACCGTCTTCGCGCGACTCGTGGGGAGGCCACTCACCGGATTGGGGTGGGCGAACTGCCAGTCGTTCCAGAGGACCAGGACCGGGCGGTTCTCGGTGGTGTTGGCCGTGCCCTCCAGCGGCGAGGCCGGCCCCAGGACCGCGGTGCTCCCGCCGTCGGCGCGGGGCAGGAGGCCGGCCCGGGTGGTGCCGCGCAGCTGGCTGACGTCGTTCCCCGCCGAGAAGCGGCTCGGGTCCAGCATGGTGACGACGCCGCTGGCGGTGGCCACCGCGATCACCGCGCTGGCGTCGCTGTTGCCGGTCACCGTGGCGAGGGTCATCACCCGGAACCCGGTGGCCGGGACCGGCGGGTTCTTGGCGTCCACCGAGGGGTCGCCGGCGCCCCCCCGCCACGGCGGCGCCGCGGCGGTCATCGCCAGCGGATAGCCGGGGACGTAGATGGGCGCGCGGTACGGCAGCTCGCCCACGGGATCGGCGGCGATGCCGTTGCGGGTGGAGTCGTCCGGGACCAGCGTCGCCACCCCGCACCCGATGGCGAAGTGGGGCCCGCAGGCGGCTTCGTCCAGGACCGCGAAGACCTCCAGGTGGAGGGTGGTGTCCAGCTTGTCGGCGTCCCGCAAGGTGGGCTCGCGCTCGGCGACGTACTGCGCCGCCACCAGGCGCGTGGGCGCCAGGGCGTCGAGCCCGCGGATGGTCCAGCCCGCCGGCGACCCGTCGGACGCGAAGCCGGCGGTGATCTCGGCCACGCCGTGGACCTCGACGCCGCCGCGGTCGCCGAGGGTGTCGCCGGTGGCCGCGAAGAGGCGCCGGGTGGTCCCGAGCGCCCCCACCGGCGGCGGCGGCTCCAGCGCCAGATCGAGCGGGTCGAAGGGGATCCCGGGCGCGGGGACCGAGGCGGTGACGGTCCGGGCCGGCACCAGCTGGGCGGGGAGCCCCGGGACGCGCCGCAGCGCGTGAGCCGCCGAGGCGGGGTCGCGCTCGTAGGTGACCACCGCCAGGCGGCCGCCGGAGAGGCCGGCGACGACGGCGGCCCGGCCGGGCTGCCCGGGCACCGCCAGGGCGGCCAGGGAGAGCAGCTGGGCGTCGCCGATGGCCGGGTCCACGGGCGCGAGCTCCTGCACCAGGTCCACCGCCAGCGCCGGGGCCACCGTCGTCAGCTCCCGCCAGGTGGCCACGACCTCGATGCGCAGCGCCGGCTGCAGCGGCGAGGAGGCGGCGGCCGGCGCCTGCTGCCCGGCCACCGCCAGGAGCCCGGGCAGCGGCCCGCCCCCGGCGTCGGCGTCCTCCAGGTCCGCGGCAGCCAGGAAGACCGGGCCGGGCGCGGTCGGCACCGAGAGCGGGAAGACCAGCCCCGGGCCGACCACCACCTTGTCGTCGGCCGGATCGACGATGCGCAGCTCGTCGCCGCCGAAGGCCGCCACCGCCATGTAGCGGTGGACCTGGCCGGGGAGCTTGGTGGTCACCCCGTCGAAGAAGGCCACCGCCGCAGGCCGGCGGATGGCGCCGCCCAGCTGCGGCGTGCTGGAGCTGCAGGCGGCCAGGAGCAGCGCGGCGCCG
>JAJZTO010000162.1 GCA_021848865.1 Myxococcales bacterium | reverse complement strand
GCACGTGCACCTGGAAGTGCGGGTGGGGCACGCCCGAGCCCCCCGGCGGCAGGAAGTTCATGCCGGCCACGTGGTGCACCAGCGCCGGGTCGGCGCGGCGCGCGCGGCGCACCAGCTCGGCGGCGGTGCGGACCGCGGAGCCGAGCGCGGCCGGGTCGATGCGCGACGGGGAGAGCTGGTGCCCCTCGCGGTCGATGATCACCACCGCGTCCAGGCCGGCCTTGGAGAAGAGGTTGGGCATGGCCAGCGAGCGGCCGATGCGGAGCTGCCCCTCGGGGAGGAAGGCGGGGAGGAAGCGCGTGCCATTCTCGGCGGCGCCGCAGAAGGGGCAGCCGGCGCGCGAGCGCTCCTCCAGGTCGCGGATCAGCGCCTCGTCCTGCACCCCGAGGAAGATCTTCGCCTTCTCGCCCAGCGCCGCGTTCACCGACGCCACCGTGCCGGTGAGCGGGTCGCGGCGGTGCTCGATGGCCTGCTCCGCCTCGTGCCCGGAGGGATCCAGCAGCCGGACGCGCTCGGTGACGACCTCGAAGTCGATCATGGGGCTCCTCGGTGGAGGATGGGTCAGGGAAGGATCTCCAGGACCCAGGTCCGGAGCAAGGGGCGATCCTCGATCTCGGTCGACGACGGCACCTGGTACTCCGCCAGGTCCGCGGTGCCCTCCTGCGGGGAGTAGATCCGCCCCGGGTCGCCCGCCAGCACCCGCACCCCGCGCCCGGCGAGCCGGCGGAACCAGGCCAGCGCCTCGCGCCCCAGCACCCGCTCGTAGAAGACGTCGCCGGCCACCAGCAGCTCCACGCCCTCGGCCGGGTCCCCCAGCGCGTTCCCGATGCGCACCTCCAGGGTGACGCCGTTCAGCGCCGCGTTCAGCGGGATGACCGCGGCGCAGAAGGGGTCGAGGTCGGCGGCGGTCACGGCGGCGGCGCCGGCTCGCGCCGCGGCGATGGCCACCAGCCCGCTCCCCGAGGCGAAGTCGAAGACCCGGCGGCCGCGCACCGCCTCCGGGTGGTCGAGCAGCCAGCGGGCCAGCGCCTGCCCTCCGGCCCAGGGGAAGGCCCAGTAGGGCGAGTCGTCCCAGTCTCCCAGCTCCGCCGAGGTGGCGCGCCACAGCGGGGTCAGGTCCGTCGCCTGGTAGGTGCGGATCTCGGGGACGAGGGGGACGGGCGCGGGGGCGCTCCGCTCCAGGACGAAGGCCGTCAGCTCCTCGGGGGTCCGGGCGATGGTCACCGGGCATGGAGCGCCCGGAGGGGCGCCGCTGTCAACGGTCCCCTCGCCGCGCGGCCCGGCGGACGCGCCGCCCCGGAGGGACCGGCGCCCCCGAAGGGGGCGAGGGGGCCGCTGTGGCCCGGCGGGCCCGCCTTTGCTACACGAGGAACATGCCCATCGCAGGCATCCTGCTCGCCGCCGGCGCCGCCACGCGGATGGGCGCGAACAAGCTCCTGCTCGCGGTCGAGGGGGAGAGCCTGCTGCGGCGAGCGGCCCGCACCGGCGTCGAGGCGGGGCTCGACCCGCTGCTGGTGGTGGTGGGCCACGAGGCGGAGCGCGCCGAGGCCGAGCTGCGCGGCCTCGCCTGCCGGCCGGTGCGGAACCCCGCCCACGCCCGGGGCATGAGCAGCTCCCTCTCGGCCGGCATCGAGGCCGTGCCCGCCGGGTGCCCGGCGGCGGTGATCCTGCTCGCCGACATGCCGCTGGTGAGCGCCGGGATGATCCGCGCGGTCGAGGCGCGCTGGCGGGAGACCGGCGCGCCGGTGGTCACCGCCCGCTACGGCGGCGTGGCGGCGCCGCCGACCCTGTACCACCGCTCGCTCTTCGGCGAGCTGACCGGCGGCGAGGGGGAGGGGCGGGGGCGCGCGGTGGTCCGGCGCCACGCCGAGCGGGCGGCCTTCGTGGACTGGCCGGCCGCGGCGCTGGCCGACGTGGACGTGGCGGAGGACTGGGAGCGGGCCCGGGCCGGGCTCGCCGGAGGAGCGCGATGAGCGAAGGCGACGAGGTGCTGGACCAGGCCGAGGCCTGGAGCGACGCCGGGCTGGGGGTGGCGCTGGCCACCGTGACCAGCACCTGGGGCTCGGCGCTGCGGCCGGCCGGGAGCCAGCTGGCGGTGAACGAGAAGGGGGCCTTCGCCGGCTCGGTCTCGGGCGGCTGCGTCGAGGCGGCGGTGGTGCTGGAGGCGCTCGAGACCATCCGCGACGGCAAGCCCCGGCGGCTCCAGTACGGCGTCTCCGACGAGAAGGCCTGGGAGGTGGGCATGGCTTGCGGCGGCACCATCGCCATCTACGTGGAGAAGGTCGAGTGAGGCGCGAGCTGCTGGCGAGGCTCCGCGCCGACCGGGCGGCGAAGCGGCCGGCGGTGGTGGCCACCGAGCTGGCGGGCGGCGAGGTGCGGCTGCTCCACCCCTTCGAGGCCGGCGAGCCGGGCGGCGCCGCGCTGCTCCAGGCGGCGCGCCGGGCGGCGGAGCGGGATCGCTCGGAGGTCGCCGAGGTGGAGGGGCGGGAGTGGTTCCTGCGCGTCTTCAACCCGCCGGTGCGGGTGGTGATCGTGGGGGCGGTCCACGTCGCGCAGGCGCTCGGCCCCATGTGCCGGCTCTGCGGCTTCGACGTCCAGGTGGTGGACCCGCGCCGCTCCTTCGCCACCGCCGAGCGCTTCCCCGGGCAGCAGCTCTCCACCGAGTGGCCCGACGAGGCGCTGGCGCGGCTGGCCCCCGACCGCCGCACCGCGGTGGTCACCATGACCCACGATCCCAAGATCGACGACCCGGGGCTCCTGGCGGCGCTGCGCTCGCCGGCCTTCTACGTCGGCGCGCTCGGCAGCAAGAAGACCCAGGCGGCCCGCCGCGAGCGGCTGCGCCGGCAGGGGCTCGCCGACGCCGACCTGGACCGCATCCACGGGCCGGTGGGCCTCCCGCTGGGCGCGGTCTCCCCCGGCGAGATCGCCGTCTCCATCCTGGCCCAGCTGGTGGGGCGGCTGCGGCGGCCGGAAGGCGCCCCGGGCCCGTGAGCGGCGACGACATCTACCACGAGGAGCTGGTCCGGCTGGCACGGGAGGCGGCCGGCGCGGGCCGGCTCCCGCCGCCGGCCTCGACCGCCGAGCGGGACAACCCGCTGTGCGGCGACCGGGTGGCCTTCGACGTGCGGCTCGAGGCCGGGCGCATCGCCGCCCTGGCCCACCGGGTGCGCGGCTGCCTGGTCTGCCAGGCCTCGGCCTCCTTCCTGTCCCGGGCGGCCGCGGGGGCCGGCGAGGCCGAGCTGCGGGCGGCCCGGGCCCAGGTGGCGGCGCTGCTCGCCGCCGGCGCGCCGGCGCCGGAGGGGCGCTGGCGCGGGGCCGCGCTGTTCGCGCCGGTGGGGGCGGTGCGGAGCCGCCACGGCTGCGTGCTGCTCCCCTTCGACACGCTGGCCGAGGCGGTGGCCGGCTGGAGAGGCTGACCATGGCGACGAGGATCGAGGAGCGCTTCACGGTGCGGGCCCCGCCCCAGGCGGTCTGGGAGTTCCTGGTGGACCCGCGCCGCGTGGTCACCTGCCTCCCCGGGGCCGAGCTCACCGAGGTGGTGGACGAGCGCACCTTCCTGGGCGCGGTGAAGGTGAAGGTCGGGCCGGTGACCGTGGCCTACCGGGGCAAGGTGCTGCTCGGGGAGCGGGACGCCGCCACCCGGACGGTGCGGATGTCCGGCGAGGGGCGCGAGAGCGGTGGCGCCGGCGCGGCCCGGATGACGATGGAGAGCCGGGTGGCCGAGGCGCCGGGGGGCGCCGAGGTGTCGGTGCGCTCCGACGTGGACATCGCCGGCCGGCTGGTGCAGCTCGGGCGCGGGATGATCGAGCAGGTGTCCCACCAGCTCTTCGCGCAGTTCGCCGCCAACGTGCGGGCGGCGCTGGAGGCCGCCCCGGCGGGGGAGGCCGGCGGGCTCGGCGGGCCGGCGGCCGCGCCGCCGCGGGCCGTGGCGGTGGTGCCGCTCCTCCTCAGGGCGCTGTGGGAGTGGCTGAGGTCGCTGCTCCGTTCGCGGCCCGGCGGGACCGGCGGGCCGGCGTCGCGCTGAGCGCCCGGGCCAGCGCCTCGAGCGACGCCAGGTCGTGCACCGGCCGGAAGTCGTCCACCTGGGGCAGGAGGGCCCGCACCCCGGCGGCGCGGGGCTCGAAGCCCTGGAAGCGCAGCAGCGGGTTCAGCCACACCAGCCGGCGGCAGGAGCGGCGCAGCCGGGCCGCCTCCTCGGCGATCCCCCGGCCGTCCTCCCGGTCGAGGCCGTCGGTGAAGAGCACCACCACCGCCCCCTGGCCGAGCAGCCGGCGCGCCCAGCGCAGGTTGAACTCGCGCAGGCTGGCGCCGATGCGCGTGCCGCCCTCCCAGTCGGAGACGGCGCGCCCCACCGCCGCCAGGGCCGCGTCGACGTCGCGGTGGCGCAGGTGGCGGGTCACCGGGGTGAGCCCGGTGCCGAAGGTGAAGGCGTGGACCCGCCCCCGGCCGGTCCCCAGCGCGTGCAGGAAGCGCAGGAGCATCCGCGAGTAGCGGGCCATCGAGCCGGAGACGTCGCACAGCGCCACCACCGCCGGCGGGCGGGTGGCCGGCGAGCGCCAGCGCAGCGCCAGGGCGCCGGGGCCGGCCCGCAGGCTGGCGCGCAGGGTGGCGCGGGCGTCGAGCCGCCGGCCGCGCGGGTCGGGGGCCTGGCGGCGGGTGGGCAGCTCCCGGACCGGGAGCCGGAGCCGGGCCACCGCCGCCTCGGCCTCGCGCACCTCCGCCGCCGTCATCTGCTCGAAGTCGCGGTGGCGCAGCCGCTCCCGATCGGACCAGGCCGCCGCCGCGTCCACCTCCGGCGCCCGGTCCGGGGCCGCCAGCCGGCCGGTGCGGGGCACGGCCAGCGCCTCGGCGACGCGCCGGATGGGCTCGCGCCGCTCCGGCGGCGGCAGGCCGGAGCGGGGCAGGAGCAGCTCCAGCCCCGCCGGGAGCGGCGCCGGCTCGCGGAACACCAGCCGGAAGGCCTCGTCGAAGAGGGGCCGGTGCTCGGCCCGGCTCACCAGCGCCGCGTGGAGCGCCCAGTAGAGGTCCTGGCGCGCCGAGACGCCGACCTCGGCGGCCGCGCCCACCGCGTCCAGCACCCGGCCGGTGCCCACCGGCATCCCGGCGCCGCGCAGCGCCCGGGCCAGCCGGACCACGTGCGCCACCAGCTGGCCGCCGGCCTCCATCACCCGCCCGGCGCCCGGGCGGCGGCCAGCAGCGCCCCGGCCTCGGCGCCGCGGATGCGGGCGATGTCGTCCTGGTACTTCAGCAGCACCCCCAGCGTGCCGTCGACCACCGCGGCGTCGAGCGCGGTGCGGTCCAGGGCGATGAGGGCCTGGGTCCAGTCCAGGGTCTCGGCCACGCCCGGCACCTTGAAGAGGTCCCGGGTCCGCAGCGCCTGCACGAAGCCCACCACCTCGCGCGCCAGCCGCTCGGCGGCGGCGGGCACCTTGCGGCGCACGATCTCCAGCTCGCGGACGGCGTCGGGGTAGTCGATCCAGGCGTAGAAGCAGCGGCGCTTCAGGGCGTCGTGGATCTCCCGGGTGCGGTTGGAGGTGACGATCACCAGCGGCGGCTCGCGCGCCGTCACCGTGCCCAGCTCCGGGATGGTGAGCTGGAACTCGGAGAGCACCTCCAGCAGGAAGGCCTCGAAGGGCTCGTCGGTCCGGTCGAGCTCGTCGATGAGCAGCACCGGCGGGCCCGCCGGGTCGGGCTGCAGCGCCTCCAGCAGCGGCCGGCGCACCAGGAAGCGCTCGGCGTAGAGCCCCTCCTCGATGCGCTCCCGCCCCACCTCGTGGGCCGCCTCGGCCACGCGGATCTCCAGCATCTGCCGCTTCACGTCCCACTCGTAGGCGGCCGAGGCCAGGTCCAGCCCCTCGTAGCACTGCAGCCGGATGAGGCGGCGCGAGAGCCCCTGGGCCAGGACCTTGGCGACCTCGGTCTTGCCCACGCCGGCCTCGCCCTCCAGGAAGAGGGGGCGGCCGAGCCGCAGCGAGAGGAACAGGGCCGTGGCCAGCGCCCGGTCGGCGACGTAGTTCCGCGCGGCGAGGAGCGCCAGGGCCTGGTCGACGCTGGCCGGCAGGGGGAGGGGCGCGCTCACGTCCCTCCCCATACCCGGATCAGCCGCACGCGGCCACCGCCCGGCGGGCCATCACCGCCACCAGGTGGGCGCGGTACTCGGCGCTGCCGAAGGGATCGCTCTGGAGCCCGTCGGCCGGCACCGCGACGCCGGCGAGCGCCTCGGGGGCGAAGCGGGCCGCGAGCGCCTTCTCCAGCGGCGCCGAGCGGTGGACCGAGGCGCCGGCGCCGGTGACGGCGACGCGGACGCCGCCCGCCCCCTTGGCCACGAAGACGCCCACCAGGGCGAACTTCGAGGCCGGGTGGGGGAACTTGGCGTAGGCCGCCTTCTCGGGCAGGGGGAAGCGGACGGCGGTGATCACCTCGTCCGCCGCCAGGGCCGTCTGGAACATCCCCTG
>JAJZTO010000161.1 GCA_021848865.1 Myxococcales bacterium | reverse complement strand
CGGCAGCTGGCCGAGGAGCGGGCCTACGCGGCGCTGCTCGACTGGAACATCCGGCGCCAGGCGCTGGCGCGGTGACCGGACACCCGGGCGCCCGACGTCACCGCGGCTAGCGGAACTCCTCGAGGACGGCCGCCAGGGCCTCGCGCGGCGGGCGCAGCCGCTCCGCCGGCAGCGTGGCCAGCGGCTCCTCGGGGAGCTCCAGCAGGTCGAGGAAGGTGGGCGCGTCCGGGTCCACCCAGAGCACGCCGGTGAGCACCTCGCCCCGGCCGTGCGACTCGGCGATGCGGGAGAGGGCCCGCGCCTTGTCCCGCGGGTCGTAGTCCTCCTCCAGCTTGCGCAGGCGGAGGTGGGACCCGTCGTGCATCCGCACGTCCACGCTGGCGCCGGCGGCGTACTCGACGTCGATCTCCTCGAAGGACGGGACGAAGGATATCTCGTGCAGCGGCTCGTCGTGGTCCTTCATGTAGCCGTAGGACTTGGTCGAGCCCTGGTGGTCGTTGAAGGTCACGCAGGGGCTGATGACGTCCAGCATGGCGGTTCCCCGGTGGGCCACCGCCGCCTTGAGCATGGCCGAGAGCTGCTTCTTGTCGCCGGAGAAGGAGCGGCCCACGAAGCTGGCGCCGAGCTGGATGGCCAGGGCGCAGGTGTCGATGGCCGGCAGCTCGTTCACCACCCCGGTCTTCAGCGTCGAGCCGGCGTCGGCGGTGGCGCTGAACTGGCCCTTGGTCAGGCCGTACACGCCGTTGTCCTCCACCAGGTAGATCATCGGCAGGTTGCGCCGCATGAGGTGGCCGAACTGGCCCAGGCCGATGGAGGCGGTGTCGCCGTCGCCCGAGACCCCCAGCGCCAGGAGCCGGCGGTTGGCCAGCACCGCGCCGGTGGCCACCGAGGGCATGCGCCCGTGCACGGCGTTGAAGGCGTGCGACCGGCCCATGAAGTAGGCCGGGCTCTTCGAGGAGCAGCCGATGCCCGAGAGCTTGGCGACGCGCTCGGGGGCGATCCCCATCTCGAAGAAGGCGTCGAGGACGCGCTCGCTGATGGCGTTGTGGCCGCAGCCGGCGCAGAGGGTGGTCTTCGCGCCCTTGTAGTCGGCCAGCGCCAGGCCCAGACGGTTGGTCCGGGGGGCGGCGGCCCGTGCCGCTTCGCTCATGAGGGGTTCTCCCGGCCGGCGATCTCGTCGGTGAGGCTGCGCGCGTCGAGCGGCAGCCCGGTGACGTGGGCCACCGGCCGCAGCCGCGGCAGCAGCTCCACCGGCAGCTCCAGCCGCAGCAGCTGGCCCAGCTGCCCGTCGCGGTTCTGGTCCACCACGTACACCCGGTCGTGCGCGGCCACGAACTCCCGCACCGCGTCGGCGAAGGGGAAGGCGCGCACCCGGAGGTGGTCGGTCTCGAGCCCCTGCTCCCGGCGCAGCTGGACCCGGCTCTCCTCCACCGCCCAGCGGCTGGTGCCGGCGGAGAGGATGCCCACCCGCGCCCCGCTCCCCGACAGCTCCGGCTGCGGCGTCGCCGCCCGGGCGCCGTCGATCTTGCGCGCGATGCGCTGGAGGTTCTTCTCCCAGTCGTCCGGCCGCTCCGAGTAGCGGGCCCGCTCGTCGTGGCCGGTGCCCCGGGTGAAGTAGGCGGCGGCCGGGTGGTCGGTGCCCGGCAGGGTGCGCCACCCGACGCCGTCGCCGTCCACGTCGGCGTAGCGGGCGAAGGAGCCGAGCTTCTCGAGCGCCTCGCGGGAGAGCACCTTGCCCCGGTCCAGCGGCCGCTCCGGGTAGGGGAAGGGATCGCTCATCCAGACGTTCATGCCCAGGTCCAGGTCGCTGAGGACGAAGACCGGCGTCTGGAAGCGCTCCGCCAGGTCCAGCGCCTGGCCCGCCATGGTGAAGCACTCCTCCACCGACCCGGGGATGAGCAGCAGGTGGCGGGTGTCCCCGTGCGACAGGTAGGCGGTGGAGAGCAGGTCTCCCTGGGCGGTGCGGGTGGGCAAGCCGGTGGAGGGGCCGACCCGCTGCACGTCCCAGATCACCGCCGGGATCTCGGCGAAGTAGGCCAGGCCGGCGAACTCGCTCATCAGCGAGACGCCCGGCCCGCTGGTGGCGGTCATGGCCCGGGCCCCGGCCCAGCCGGCCCCCACCACCATGCCGGCCGCGGCCAGCTCGTCCTCGGCCTGGACCACGGCGAAGCTGGCCTTCCCGTCCGGCCCGATCCGCAGCTTGCGGGCGTAGTGGATCAGCGCCTCGGTGAGGGAGGAGGAGGGGGTGATGGGGTACCAGGCAACCATCGCGAAGCCGCCGAAGATGGCGCCCAGCGCCGCCGCGGTGTTGCCGTCGATGACGATCTTCCCGCGGTTCGCGTCCATCCGCTCGGCGCGCAGCGCGCCCGCCGCGAAGCGCTTCCCGGCGGCGTGGGCGTGGCCGGCGCGGGCCGCCGCCACGTTCAGCTCCACCGCCTTCTTCTTGCCCGGGAACTGCCGCTCGATGGCGCGCTCCACCTCGGCGAGCTCGATGCCCAGCAGCTGCGCCACCACGCCGACGTAGGCCATGTTGCGCAGCAGCTTGGAGAGCCGGGCGTCGCCGGTGACGGTGCGGACGATGGCGTCGAAGGGCACCCCCAGGGCGGCGAGGTCGTCGCGGAGGCTGGCGAGGCCGAGCGGCTCGTCGTAGACCACCACCGCGCCGGGGCGCAGGCCGGCCACGTCCTCGCGCGCCGACTCGGCGTTCATGGCGACGAGGAGGTCCACCTCCTTCTTGCGCGCCACGAAGCCCTCGGCGCTGGCCCGGATGGTGTACCAGGTCGGCAGCCCGGCGATGTTGGACGGGAAGAGGTTCTTGCCCGAGACGGGGATGCCCATCTGGAACAGGGAGCGCAGCAGCACCGCGTTGGCGCTCTGCGACCCGGAACCGTTGACGGTGGCCACCTGGATGGAGAAGTCGTTGACGCCCATTTGGCCGCAGATCTAGCGGCCGGGGGCCCCCGGCGCAGGCCCCGGTGGGCCGTGACGGCCCGTCCGTTTGGGGCGCCCGGGCCTAGATCAGTCCGTGGCCCACCATCGCCTTCGCCACCTTGATGAAGCCGGCCACGTTGGCGCCCACCACGTAGTTGCCCGGGGCGCCGAACTCCTCGGAGGTCTCGTGGCAGACCCGGTGGATGTTGCGCATGATCTCGCCGAGCCGCTTCTCGGTGTACTCGAAGGTCCAGCTGTCGCGGGTGGCGTTCTGCTGCATCTCCAGGGCCGAGGTGGCGACGCCGCCGGCGTTGGCGGCCTTGCCCGGGCCGTAGGCGATGCGGGCGTCGAGGAACACCTTGATGCCCTCGGGGGTGGTCGGCATGTTGGCCCCCTCGCCCACCGCGACGCAGCCGTTCTTCACCAGCAGCGCGGCGTCCTTGCCGTTGATCTCGTTCTGGGTGGCCGACGGCATCGCCACCTGGCAGGGGATCTCCCAGATGTTGCCGCCCTCGATGTAGCGCGCGTGCTTTCGGTACCCGGCGTAGTCCTTGATGCGGCGCCGCTCGACCTCCTTGAGCTGCTTCACCAGCGGCAGGTCGATGCCCTTCTCGTCCACGATCACGCCGTTCGAGTCGGAGCAGGCCACCACCGTGCCGCCGAGCTGGTGGATCTTCTCGATGGTGTAGATGGCCACGTTGCCGGACCCGGAGACCACGCAGCGCTTCCCGTCGAAGGAGTCCTTGCGGACCTTCAGCATCTCGTCCACGAAGAAGGTGGCGCCGTAGCCGGTGGCCTCGGTGCGGACCAGCGAGCCGCCGTAGTCCAGCCCCTTCCCGGTGAGCACGCCGGCCTCGTACCTCGAGGTGAGCCGCTTGAACTGGCCGAACATGTAGCCGATCTCGCGGCCGCCCACGCCGATGTCGCCGGCCGGCACGTCGGTGTACTCGCCGACGTAGCGCCAGAGCTCGGTCATGAAGCTCTGGCAGAAGCGCATGACCTCGTTGTCGCTCTTGCCCTTGGGGTCGAAGTCGGAGCCGCCCTTGCCGCCGCCGATGGGCAGGCCGGTGAGGGCGTTCTTGAAGATCTGCTCGAAGCCCAAGAACTTGACGATGCCGAGGTACACGGACGGGTGGAAGCGCAGCCCCCCCTTGTAGGGCCCGAGCGCGCTGTTGAACTGCACCCGGAAGCCGCGGTTGATGTGCACCTCGCCCCGGTCGTCCTGCCAGGGGACGCGGAAGATGATCTGCCGCTCCGGCTCGGCGATGCGCTCGATGATCTTCCGGTCGGCGAACTCGGGGTACTTCACCAGCACCGGTCCGAGCGACTCCAGCACCTCCCGGAGGGCCTGGTGGAACTCGGTCTCGCCCGGGTTGCGCTGCAGGATCTTCTGGTAGATCGCCTCGAGCTTCTCGTTGAGCCGGGTGGCCATGCACACTCCCCCGTGCCGGGCACGGACTTGAATGGGGTGAAGGGGATGAAAGAGCCATCCTGCCCGATTGGAAGGCAGGCTGACCTGTTTTCGTGCGTCCCTGCGACAATATGCCCGGATCTCGTGCTTCCGCGGCCGGGTCGCACACCCATTTGGGGTAGGAGAGGTGCATTCCGGCGGGCAATGCGGTCCACCGCTGGGCGGCGCGGAGAGCCCGGACGCGAACCGCGGCGGACGGAGGGAAGCTAGAGGTGCAGGTCGCCGGCCATCTCGGGCTGGTACTTGATGGCGACCACCTTGAGGCGCGCCACCGTCCCGTCCTGCATGGCGCACCCGGCCGACTGGCCGATCTTCAGGCCGAGCAGCGTGGCGCAGACCGGCGAGAGGATCGACACCCGCCCGCGCCACGGGTCGGCGTCGCGCGGGTAGGCCATCACCACCTCCGACTCCTTGCCGGTGGCCTCGTCCACGTACGCCACCAGGGAGTTCATGGTCACGAGGTCGGGCGGGACCTGCTCGGCCGGGATGGACGGGGAGCTGGCGATCTTGGCCCGCAGCAGCCGCGCCGCCGCGCCGAACTGGCCGCTCTCGTGCTTCTCGATGAGCTTGGTCAGGCGCTCGACGTCGATCCGGGTCAGCGTGGTTTCCGGTGCCGTCATCGCCCGATGGTCGGCCGCGGCCCGCCGCCCGTCAAGCGCCCGGACGCGGGAGGAGGACGCACCCCGGCCCCGGCCGGCGGCCGGGACGGAGGCGCGCGGTGCCCGGCCGGCTCGCGCGCGGAATTCTCGTCCCCCCCGGCGGGCGCGCAATTCCTGCCGGCGGCGCGGCCCGGCGGCCCTTCCATGGGCCCGAAGACACGGGCGAACCCGCCGGCGCGCGCGGGCACGCGATCTGCTATGTTGCGTGGCCTTCCGGGCCGCCTCCGCCGCCGCGAACGAGGCCCCGCGACGACGATGAGCGCCGCCCCCGAGACCCCCCGCGAGATTCCCTTCAACTACACCTCGGCCGACGACCGGCAGGTGGTCCTCCAGCTGCTCGGCGAGGCGGTCTGGGACCAGCTGGAGGCGCTGCGCAGCCGGCGCGTCACCGGGCGCTCGGCGCGCCTCCTGCTCCGGGTCCTGGGCGAGATCTCCATCCACCGCCGCAACCCCTTCCTCTTCCAGGAGCTGCTCGACACGCCGGCGCGGCGCCGCCGCCTCTCCCGCCACCTGGCGGGCGACCTGGCGGTGGTGGCCCAGAGCGCCGGCGAGGAGGGGCTGGTCCACGAGGTCCTGGCCGCCGCCCGCGGGCTGGTCGCCGAGTTCGAGCGCGAGGTGGCCGCGGCCCCGGCCGAGCGGCAGCGGATCCTCTCGGCGCTGGCGCCGGTGGTGGGGCGCGGCAACGTCCTCTTCGACCCCTTCACGCTGGTGTCGCACGCCACCGACGCCACCGACTGGCGCCTCCACCTGCCGGCGGCGGTGGTCATGCCCACCGAGGAGGCGCAGGTGGCGCCGCTGCTGGCCGGCATCTCCGGGCTCGGGCTCTCGGCCATCCCCCGCGGCGCCGGCACCGGCCTCACCGGCGGGGCGGTGCCGCTCCGGGCCGGCTGCGTGGTGGTCAACACCGAGAAGCTGAACCGGGTGCTGGCGGTGGAGGAGCGGGAGTTCCCGGCGGCCGGGGCCGGGGCCCGGGCCCAGGTCATGCGGCTGGAGGCCGGCGTCGTCACCGAGAAGGCGATGGAGGAGGCGGCCCGGCGCGGCCTGGTGTTCGCCACCGACCCCACCAGCGCCTGGGCCTGCACCGTGGGCGGGAACATCGCCGAGAACGCCGGCGGCAAGATGGCGGTGCTCTGGGGCACCTGCATCGACAACCTGCTGGCCTGGAAGATGGCCATGCCCACCGGCGCCACCTGGACGGTGCGCCGCGACGGCCACCCGCTGCGGAAGATCCTCCCGGGAGACGCCGTCACCTGGCGGGTGGAGGACGCCGAGGGCCGGACGGTGCGCGAGGTGTCGCTGCGCGGGAGCGAGGTGCGCCGCAACGGCCTGTGGAAGGACATCACCAACAAGGCGCTGGGCGGCCTCCCCGGGGTCCAGAAGGAGGGCACCGACGGGGTCATCACCTCGGCCGAGTTCATTCT
>JAJZTO010000160.1 GCA_021848865.1 Myxococcales bacterium | reverse complement strand
CCCTACTACGCCTCGCTCCTCGATCCGGGCCACCCGTGGTGCCCGGTGCGGATGCAGGCCATCCCCGGGCCGGAGGAGTCGGAGGCCGCGCCCGGCGACCGGCGCGACCCGCTCGGGGAGGACCGCCACCGGCCGGTGCGCGCCCTGGTCCACAAGTACCCGGACCGGGCCCTGCTGCTCGCCACCGACACCTGCCCGGTCTACTGCCGCCACTGCACCCGCCGCCGCATCACCGGCCGCGCCGAGGGCGCGTTCTACCGGGCCGCGGTGGAGGAGGCCATCGGCTACGTCCGGGCCCACCCGGAGCTGCGGGACGTCCTGGTCTCGGGCGGCGATCCGCTGGTGCTCTCCGACGAGCGGCTCGGCTGGCTGCTCGGGGAGCTGCGGGCCATCCCCCACGTGCAGATCCTCCGGCTCGCCACCCGGGCGCCGGTGGTCCTCCCCATGCGCGTCGACGAGGCGCTGGCGCGGCTGCTGCGCGGCGTGAAGCCGCTCTTCCTGGTCACCCACTTCAACCACCCCAAGGAGTGCACGCCCGAGGCTCGGGCCGCCTGCGAGCTGCTGGTGGACCACGGCGTGCCGGTGGAGAACCAGACCGTGCTGCTGCGGCGCGTGAACTCCTCGGCGCGGACCATCGCCGACCTGAACCACCGGCTGCTCTCCTGGCGGGTGCGCCCCTACTACCTGCACCAGGGGGACCTGGCCGAGGGGACCGGCCACCTCCGCACGCCGCTCGGCACCGGCGTCGCCATCCTCGAGGCGCTGCGCGGCCACACCAGCGGCCTGGCGGTGCCGCACCTGGCGGTGGACCTGCCCGACGGCGGCGGGAAGATCACCTTGCAGCCCGACTACCGCGCCGAGCCGCCCCCGGGGGCGGAGCCCGGTGGGCCGGGCCAGTGGTTCCGCGGCTTCCGCGGCACGCGACACTTCGTCCCCGAGCCGCCGGGCGACGACGTGAGCTGCCCGTACGACGAGATCTTCTACCCGCGGTAGGATGGCGCGACCCGCATGATCGCGACCATCATCGAGAGGCTCGCCCTCTTCACCACCGCGGTGATCTCCGCCATGGGGTACGGCGGCGTGATGCTGCTCATGGGGATCGAGAGCGCCCTCATCCCGCTCCCCTCCGAGATCATCATGCCCTTCGCGGGCTACCTGGCGTTCAAGGGCCAGTTCACCCTGCACGGCGCGGCCCTGGCCGGCGCGCTCGGCTGCGTGGCCGGCTCCATCCCCGCCTACTACCTGGGGCTCTACGGGGGGCGCCCGGCCATCGAGCGCTGGGGCCGGTACGTGCTGGTCTCCCGGCGGGAGGTGGAGTTCGCCGACCGGCTCTTCGCCCGCCACGGGCAGTGGGTGGTTTTGGCCGGCCGCATGCTCCCGGTGGTCCGCACCTTCATCGCCTTCCCCGCCGGCGTGGCGCGGATGAACATGGCCCGGTTCCTCCTCTACACCTTCGTCGGGAGCTACCCCTGGTGCTGGGGGCTGGCCTGGGTGGGGATGAAGCTGGGCGAGCAGTGGAACAGGGACCCGCGCCTCCAGGCGGCCTTCCACCGCTTCGACCTGGCCGTCGGCGTGGCCCTGGTCGCCGGGGTGGCCTGGTTCGTCTGGCACAAGGTCCGGACCTCGCGCCGGGACGCGGCGGAGCGGGCCGCCGCCGGGCCCGGGGACGGGTAGGGGCTTGCGGGCGGCCGTGCTCCCCCGGCGTCCCCCGGTCCGGCGCGCCCGGCTCCTCGCCGCGCTCGGGGCGGCCGGCGCGCTGCTCGCGGCGGGTCCCGGCGCCGCCCGCGCCGCCGAGGTGGTCCGCATCGCCGTGGCCACCGGGCAGGCGCGGGTCCAGCTCTCGGGCCCGGGCCTGTCGATGGCGCTCCTCGCCGAGGGGCAGGAGCGGGCGGCGGTGGAGGGCGGCAGCGCCGAGGTGGCCCTGGCCGGCGACGAGCTCACCGTGAACGGCCGGCCCGCCGACGTCCCGGCCCTCTCCTTCACCGCCGACGGCCCCATCCGCGTCGGCGCGCTCGGGCTGCACGGCGAGGTGGAGGTCCGCCGCGGCGCCGCCGGCCTCGACGTCATCCACGCCGTCCCCATGGAGGACTACGTGGCCGCGGTGGTCGAGGCGGAGATGCCGCGCGGCTTCCCGGCCGCGGCGCTCCGGGCCCAGGCGGTGGCGGCCCGCTCCTTCGCCCTGGCGAAGAAGCTGGAGGCCGTGACCGACGGGCGCGCCTGGCACCTCGGCAGCACGGTGCTGGACCAGGTCTACCGCGCCGGCCACGACCCGGCCGCCCGGGCGGCCGCCGAGGCCACCGCCGGCGAGGTGCTGGCCTTCGACTACGAGCCGGTGCTGGCCTTCTTCCACTCGGCCTGCGGCGGCCGGACCGAGAGCGGCAAGGACGCCCTGGGCAAGGACCTCCCCTACCTCCGGTCGGTGCGCTGCGGCCGCTGCGGCGCGGCGCCGAAGTACCGCTGGACGGTGCGCGTCCCGGCCGACGAGCTGGGCCGGGCCCTGGGCCTCCCCGGCCCGGCGGCCGGCGTCCGGGTGGTGGCCCGGACGGCCTCCGGGCGCGCCTCCCGCGTCGAGGTGGCCGGCGGCGGCGTGCGCCTGGTGCTCGCCGGGGCGGAGCTGCGCCAGAAGCTCGGCTACGACCGGCTCCCGTCGCTGGCCTTCGAGGTGCGCTTCTCGCGGGGCTCGGCCACCTTCGACGGGCGCGGCTCGGGCCACGGCGCCGGGATGTGCCAGTGGGGCGCGGCCGGCTTCGCCCGCGCCGGGCGCGACTACCGGTGGATCCTGGCCCACTACTACCCGGGCACCGAGATCGTCCGGATGTACTGAGCCCCCCGCCGTGCGCCCCTCCGACTTCGACTACGACCTGCCCGAGGCGCTGGTGGCGCAGGAGCCGGTGTCGCCGCGCGACGCCTCGCGGCTGCTGGTCCTGCCGCGCTCCGGCGGGCCGGTCCAGCACCGCCGCTTCCGCGAGCTGCCCGGGCTGCTCGCGCCCGGCGACCTGCTGGTCTTCAACGACACCCGCGTCATCCCGGCCCGCCTCGAGGGGGTGAAGGAGACCGGGGGGCGCTGCGAGCTGCTGCTGTGCGAGCCGCTCCCCTCCGACCCGGCCGCGCCCGGCGCCCGCTTCCGCGCCATGGGCCAGGCGTCGAAGCCCATCCGGCCCGGCCAGCGCCTGGCCTTCGGGCCGCTGGCCGCGCTGGTCGAGGCGGCCGAGGGGGAGGGCTTCTTCCGGGTCCGCTTCGACCGGGAGGGGGAGGGCTTCGCCGCGGCGCTGGAGCGGGCGGGGCACGTCCCGCTGCCGCCCTACATCCGGCGGCCCGACGGCCCGGCCGACCGGGAGCGCTACCAGACCGTCTTCGCGCGCGTGCCCGGGAGCGCCGCCGCCCCCACCGCCGGCCTGCACTTCACGCCCGAGCTGCTCTCGCGGCTCGACGCCCGGGGCATTGTCCGTGCCTCGGTGACGCTGCACGTCGGCCCTGGCACCTTCCTGCCGGTCCGGGAGGAGCGGGTCGAGGCCCACCGCATGCACGAGGAGCCCTATGAGATTCCGGCGGCGACCGCCGCCGCCTTCGCGGCCTGCCGCGCCGGCGGTGGGCGGGTGGTGGCGGTGGGCTCCACCGCAGTGAGGTCCCTGGAGAGCGCCTTCGCGGACGGGGGGCTGCGGCCGGGGCCGGGGCGAACTTCCCTTTTCGTGCTGCCGGGTTATGAATGGAGGGCGGTGGACGCCATGGTCACGAACCTCCACCTTCCGCACTCCACACTGCTGATGCTGGTGTGCGCCCTGGGGGGGCGGGAGCGGGTGCTCTCGGCCTACCGGGAAGCGGTCCGGGAGGGATACCGGTTCTACAGCTACGGCGACGCGATGCTGTTAGCCTGAAGAGGAGCAGCGGGGGAGAGGGATGCCGCCGGGGAAGAAGCTGCACAGCGTGGCGCTGAACATGGAGCCGGCCCAGTTCGTGGCCGGCTGGCGCCCCGACGCGGGCACGCTCTTCCTCCCGACCCTGAGCGAGGCGCGGGTGGGCGACGCCGTCGCGGTCCGCATCGGGATCTTCGGCAAGACCATCCGGGCCACGCTGCTCGGCAGCATCGGCCTGGTCCGCCGGGTGGGCCGCCCCTCGCTGCCGCCCGGCGTCGAGCTGACGCTCGACAAGAGCAGCCTCCCGGCCGCGAGCTTCCTGGCGGCGGCGGCGCGGGGCGAGCGCGTGACCTTCCGCGAGCGGGCGCCGCGCTACCTGCTGGAGCGGGAGCTGCGGGTCATCCGGGACGGCCAGGAGCTGCCGTCGCAGTCGGTGAACGTCTCGGAGGGCGGCTGCGCCGTCTCCTGGAACGGCCCGCTGCCCATGGTCGGCGAGGTGCTCGAGCTCAAGATCGGCGAGGGCCTGCTCACCCCGCGCGTCCGGGCGGTGGTCTGCTGGAACTCCCTGGGCGGCGCGATGCAGCGCGCCGCCGGCCTGCGGGTGGTGGCCACCGGCCGGGCCGCCCGCTCCTGGAATCGCCTGGCCGCCGAGGCGGCGCGCTCGGGCGCCCCGACCTCTTGACGGGGCTTGCAGCCCCGCCCCGCCTTGACTTCGCCGCCCGCCCGGGCGAAAGGCCCGGGAGCGTGATCCGCTTCGACGTCACCGCCACCGACGGCGCCGCCCGCCGGGGCCGGCTCGAGACGCCCCACGGGACCCTCGAGACGCCGGTCTTCATGCCGGTGGGCACCGCCGCCACCGTGAAGACCGTGGCGCCGCGCGAGCTCGTGGAGCTGGGCGCGGCCATCGTCCTCGGCAACACCTACCACCTGTACCTGCGCCCCGGCCACGAGCGGGTCCGCCGCCTGGGCGGGCTGCACCGCTTCATGTCCTGGGACGGCGCGCTGCTCACCGACTCGGGGGGCTTCCAGGTCTACAGCCTGGGCGAGGGGAAGGGGGCGGCCGGGGACGGGGAGGGCGGCGGCGGCGCGCCGGGCCTGGTGCGCATCTCCGAGGAGGGGGCCGAGTTCCGCAGCCACCTCGACGGCTCGCGCCACCTCTTCACGCCCGAGCGGGCCGTCGAGATCCAGGAGGCGCTCGGCGCCGACGTGATCATGGCCTTCGACGAGTGCCCGCCGGCCCGGGCCGAGCGGCGCTACCACGAGGAGTCGCTGGCCCGGACGCAGCGGTGGCTGCTGCGCTGCCGGGCGGCCTGGCGGCAGGCCGAGGAGCGGAAGGCGGAGGCCGCGGCGGGCGGCGGCGTCCTTCCGGGCGGCGGGCCGGCGCACCCCTGCGCGCTCTTCGGCATCGCCCAGGGCGGCCTCTTCCCGGACCTGCGCCGGCGGGCGATCGAGGAGGCGGCGGCGCTGGAGCTCCCGGGCTACGCGCTCGGCGGCTACGCGGTGGGGGAGGAGCCGGAGGAGATGTGGGAGGGGGTGGCCCGCGACGCGCCGCTGCTGCCGTCCGGCAAGCCCCGCTACCTCATGGGCGTCGGCACGCCCGAGGACCTGCTCGCCGGGGTGGCCGCGGGCGTGGACCTCTTCGACTGCGTGCTCCCGACCCGCTGCGCCCGCAACGGCCTGCTCTTCACGTCGCGCGGCAAGCTGGTGATCCGCAACGCGGCCTTCGCCGACGACCCGCGCCCCGCCGACGAGGCCTGCGGCTGCCACGCCTGCCGGAACTTCAGCCGGGCGTACCTGCGCCACCTCTTCAAGTGCGGGGAGATCCTCGGGTTGCGGCTCAACACCCTGCACAACCTCCACTTCTACCTGGAGCTCATGGCCGCGGCCCGGGCGGCGATCGCCGCCGGGCGGTTCGACGCCTTCCGGCGCGAGCGGCTCGCGGCCTGGGCGGCCGGGCCGCGGTGACGGGCGGCGCGGGGAGAAATCCATTGCCCCACGGCGTGAAATCCTGCTAAAAGACGGCGCTTTTTCGGTTTCCACGGAGAATCCATGCACCCCGCCATCGACGCCTTCCTGGCCCAGACCGCCAACGGCCAGCCTTCGGGCAGCCCGATCATGCAGCTGGTCCCGTTCCTCGCCATCGCGGTCGTCTTCTACTTCATCTTCTTCCGGCCCCAGCAGAAGCAGCAGAAGCAGCACCAGACCTTCCTGCAAGGGCTCAAGAAGGGGGACGAGATCGTCACCCAGGGCGGGATCATCGGCGAGGTCTTCGCGGTCGAGGACAAGACCGTGATCGTCAACGTCGGCGGCGGCACCCGGCTGCGCATGCTGAAGACGCAGGTGGCCGGGCAGTGGAAGGAGCCGGTGCCCGGCGGGTCGGCGGCGGAGAAGAAGTGATGGAGCGGGCCTGGTACTGGCGCGTCGCGCTCATCGCCGGCGTGACGCTCTTCTCCCTCTACCAGCTGGTGCCCAGCTGGTACTACTTCTCGCTCCCGCCCGACCAGCGCGCCGGGCCGGAGTACGAGAAGTCGGTGCCGAGGTGGGCGCCCGACCCGAACCGCCACCTGAACCTGGGCCTCGACCTGCAGGGCGGCATCCTCCTCTCCATGGGCGTGGACGTGGACCGCGCCGTGAAGGCCA
>JAJZTO010000159.1 GCA_021848865.1 Myxococcales bacterium | reverse complement strand
GCCCCCGCCCTACGGAAACAGGATCCGGGGTTTCCGTCCCGCAGGGGCGGGGCTTGTCCCCGCCCTGGGCCACACCGCACGTGTAGGGGCGGGGCTTGTCCCCGCCCTGGGCCACACCGCACGTGTAGGGGCGGGGCTTGTCCCCGCCCCACACACGCCGCGCCTAGATGTCGAAATACAGCGCGTACTCCAGCGGGTTCGGCCGCATCCGGACCGGGTTCACTTCCTTGTCGTACTTGTACTGGATCCAGGTCTCGATGACGTCCTCGGTGAAGACGTCGCCCTTCAGCAGGAACTGGTGGTCCTTGCGCAGGGACTCGAGCGCCTCGTCGAGGCTGCCCGGCATCTTCGGGATCTCCCTCAGCTCCTCCGGGGAGAGGCCGTAGATGTCCTTGTCGAGCGGCTGGCCGGGGTTGATCTTGTTCTCGATGCCGTCGAGGCCGGCCATCAGCATCGCCGCGAAGGCGATGTAGCCGTTGCAGGACGGGTCCGGCGAGCGGAACTCGATGCGCTTCGCCTTGGGGCTGGGCGAGTACATCGGGATGCGGATCGAGGCCGAGCGGTTCCGCGCCGAGTAGGCGAGGTTCACCGGCGCCTCGAAGCCCGGCACCAGCCGCTTGTAGCTGTTGGTGGTCGGGTTGGTGAGGGCCGCCAGCGCCGGGCCGTGCTTGAGGATGCCGCCGATGTACCACATGGCGAGATCCGACAGGCCCGCGTAGCCGTCGCCCGCGAAGAGCGGCTTGCCGCCCTTCCAGATCGACTGGTGGGTGTGCATGCCGGAGCCGTTGTCGCCGTAGAGCGGCTTGGGCATGAAGGTCACGGTCTTGCCGTGCCGGCGGGCCACGTTCTTGATGACGTACTTGAACCACTGGAGCTGGTCGGCCATGTCGACCATCGGCGCGAAGCGGATGTCGATCTCGGCCTGGCCGGCGGTCGCCACCTCGTGGTGCTGCCGCTCGATCTTGATGCCGACGCTCTCCATGACCCGGCACATCTCGGTGCGGATGTCCTGCTGCGAGTCGGTCGGGGCGACCGGGAAGTACCCCTCCTTGTAGCGGGGCTTGTAGCCGAGGTTGCCGCCGGCCTCCTCGCGGCCGGTGTTCCACTGCCCCTCGACCGAGTCCACCCGGTAGAAGGAGTGGTTCACGCCGGTGTCGTACCGGACCTCGTCGAAGATGAAGAACTCGGCCTCGGGCCCGAAGTAGGCGGTGTCGCCGATGCCGGTGGACTTCAGATATTTCTCGGCCTTCTTGGCGATGTTGCGCGGATCGCGGGTGTAGGCCTCCTTGGTGATCGGGTCGGTGATGTCGCAGATGAGCGACAGCGTCGGCTCGGCCATGAAGGGGTCGATGACCGCGGTGGCCGGGTCGGGGACCACCAGCATGTCGGAGGCGTGGATCGCCTGCCAGCCGCGGATGGAGGAGCCGTCGAAGCCGAGCCCCTCCTCGAAGATGTTCTCGCCCAGCTCGTCGAGCGGGATGGAGAAGTGCTGCCAGATGCCGATGAAGTCCATGAACTTCAGGTCCACGTAGGTGGCCTTCTTCTCCTTGGCCAGCTCCAGGACCTGCTTCGGGGTGCGGGTCGCCATCGCGTTCTTTCCTGTCCTCGGGTGTTGGGGGCGGCTGCGGTTTCGGACGCCTCAATAGCACGCGGCGTGCCGCGAATGGGAGCGTGATCCCGTCGTGATTTGAAGGGGAAATCCGGGTGCCTGCCCGGATCGCGGGCAGGGGCTGCCCGAAATCCGGGCAGCTCCGTCAGCGGCCCTTCATGCCCAGGGCGCGCATCCGCTCGCGCAGCGTGTTGCGGTTCATCCCCAGCAGCTCGGCGGCCCGGAGCTGGTTGCCCTTGGTGCGGGCCAGGGCCCCGGCGAAGAGCGGGATCTCGAGCGCCGCCAGCGCCGCGGCGTGGCGGCCAGCGTCGCCCGGCGGGGCGTCGAGGATGCGGTCCACCACGCTCTCGAGGCCCCGCTCCGAGGAGACGGTCGCCGGCAGCAGGCCGGCGAGGTCGCGGGCCGTGAGGCGCGTCCCCGGCAGCTTGAGCAGCGCCCGCTGCAGGACGTTCTGCAGCTCGCGGACGTTGCCGGGCCAGGGGTGGGCCAGCAGCACCGGCTCGGCGTCGCGCGCCAGCGTCACCGCGCGCCCGCGGAGCTGCTCGCCGTACTTGGCGGCGAAGGCGCGGGCCAGCAGCACCACGTCCCCCTCGCGCTCGCGCAGGGGCGGCAGCCGGACCGGCACCACCGCCAGCCGGTAGTAGAGGTCGCGCCGGAAGCGCCCCTCCTCCACCGCCCGGGCCAGGTCGGCGTTGGTGGCGGCGACGATGCGCACGTCCACCGCCAGGGGGCGCGAGCCGCCGACGCGGTCCACCTCCCGCTCCTGCAGGACGCGCAGGAGCTTGGCCTGCAGCTCCACCGGCATCTCGCCGATCTCGTCGAGGAACAGCGTGCCGCCGTTGGCCAGCTCGAACTTGCCGGGCCGCCGCTCCACCGCGCCGGTGAAGGAGCCCTTCTCGTGGCCGTACAGCTCGCTCTCCATGAGGTCGCGGGGCACCGCGGCCATGTTCACGGTGACGAAGGGGCCGCGGCCGCGGGCGCTGTTGGCGTGGATGGCCCGCGCCACCAGCTCCTTGCCGGTGCCGCTCTCGCCCATGAGCAGCACCGTCATCTCGGTGCGGGCCACCCGCCCGATCTCCTTGTAGACGTCGACCATCGCCGGCGAGCGGCCGATGAGCATGTCGGGGATGGCGACGTCGCGGACGCGCCGGGGCTCGGCCTCGGCGCTCGCCGGGCCCCGATCCTCCGCCGGCTCCTCGGGGCCGATGGCGAGGTCGCGGATGATGCGCTCCACCCGGGGGAGGTCGAAGGGCTTGCCCAGGTAGTCGGCCGCGCCGCGCTTCATGGCCTCGACCGCCGAGCGCATGGTGTCCTCGGCCGTCATCATCACCACGAAGGGCGCCTCGGGACCGGCCGCGACCTCGCCGAGCAGGGTCATGCCGTCGTCGCCGGGCAGGCGCACGTCGAGCAGCACCAGGCCCACCGCGCGCCCGGACTGGCGGAGCTTGTCGCGCGCCTCCTCGGCGCTCGCCGCCTCCTCCCAGGCCACGCCCACCCGCTCGCAGGTACGGGCCAGGACGAACCGGACGGAGGGCTCGTCGTCGACGATCAGGACTTTTCGCACCGTTGCACTCCCCCCCGGAAAGGGGTCATGCCCCGTTCCATAGCAAGTCGGAGGCCAGCGCGCGTGCAGCACCCCGGTTCGGGGGGGTCAGGCGACCTCCAGGGGCAGGAAGATGGTCGCCTCGACCCCGCCGCCGGCCCGGTTCCTCACCTCGATGCGCCCGCCGTGGGCCTCGACGATGCGCCGGGAGATGGCGAGCCCGAGGCCGGTGCCGGACGCCTTGGAGGTGGCGAAGGGGGTGAAGAGGCGGGGGAGCATGGCGTCGGGGATGCCGGGGCCGTTGTCCACCACCGCGACCCGGGCCAGCGGGCGGGTGCGGCCGCCGGCGGCGCGCAGCCGGACCGAGGCCACCTGGGTCTCGAAGAGCACCTGGCCGCCGGGGCGGCTCGCGGCGGCGTCCACCGCGTTGCGGGTGAGGTTCAGGACCACCTGGGTGAGCTTCTCGCGGTCGCCCACCACCTGGGGCAGCGACGGGTCGTAACGCTCGGTGAAGGTCACCCGCTCCCCGCCGGGGAGGCCGCGGGCCAGCAGCATGACGTCGCCCACCACGCCGTGGATGTTGAAGGGGGCGGCCTGCAGCGCCGCGGGGCGCGCCAGGTCGAGCAGCTCCCGCACCAGCCCGTCGACCCGCTTCGCCTCCCGGGCGATGACCAGGGCGTAGTCGCGGGCCCGCCCCTCGGCCTCGCGCGCCAGCAGGTCGGCGGAGCCCTGCAGCCCCGCCAGCGGGTTCTTGATCTCGTGGGCCAGGCCGGCGGCCAGGGCCTCGAAGTCGAGCGTCCGCTCGCCCTGGCGCGGCACCCGCAGCACCAGCACCGTGCCGCTGCACTCCGGCCCGTCGAAGAGCGGCGCCGCCTCGGCGCTCACCCGCGCCGCCGGGTCCTGGGGGTGGGGCAGGTCGGTGCTCGCCGCCTCCTGCGCCTCCCGGACCCGCTCGCACAGGGCGGAGATGCGGTCGCCCCCGGGCAGGGCGCGGGCCGGCAGGCCGGCGGCCCGCTCGCGGCTGCGCGCCAGCAGCTCCTCGGCGGCCGGGTTCAGGTGCAGCACCCCGCCGTCGGCGCCGACGATCACCACCGCGTCGGCGAGGGAGTCCACCGCCGCGCGCGCCAGCGCGGCGGGGAGCGGCGGGGGCTTGGCGGGCCGGTTCATGGGATCGGGCGTCCAGGACATCTCCCGGAGCCGTGCCGGATCCGTGCCGCTTCGCCCGGGGCAGGCCCGAGGTGCCCGGGAGGGCTAGAGCGCCGACTCGCCGCGCTCGCCGGTGCGGATGCGGATCACCTCGTCCACCGGCACCACGAAGATCTTGCCGTCGCCGATGCGGCCGGTCTTGGCGGCGCGCTCGATCACCTCGACCACCTTGGCGACCAGGGCGTCCGCCACCACCACCTCCACCTTCACCTTGGGGAGGAAGTCGACGACGTACTCCGCGCCCCGGTAGAGCTCGGTGTGCCCCTTCTGCCGGCCGAAGCCCTTCACCTCGGTGGCGGTGAGACCGGCGATCCCGACCTCGGAAAGGGCCTGCTTCACCTCGTCCAGCTTGAAGGGCTTGATGATGGCCTCGACCTTCTTCACGGCTCACCTCGACTCGGTAGGGAAAGGTGTCTTTTGGTGACGCTACGCCCCGACGACCGGACCGGTCAAGGACGACGGACCCGGCCGCGCGCTTCCGTTTGCCGCGCCCGGAACCCGGCGCGCGCTGCCCGGGAACGGGGCAGCCGCTGCCCGCGCCCCGGTCACCGCGCGGCGCGCGACCGGGCCGCTCGCCGCCAAGGTCCCGCGCGCCGCGTTCGCCGGTGGTCGTCCGATCACGCGGCGCTCCGGCTGCAACGGCCGGGCCACGCGCTCCCCAGCGCCGAGCCCGGAGGGTATCCTCGCCGGCGGCATGGGAACCCTGGCCGCCGTCCTCCTGGCCGTCGCGCTCGCCGCCGCCGCCCACTACGCCTTCTGGACCTGGCGGCTGCGGGTGCCGGGGACCGAGGACGAGGTGCTCCGGGCCGTCACCTCCGACGGCTGGTGCCTGGCGCTGGGGCGCCGGCGCCCGCGCGGCCCGGCCCGCGCCCTCCCGGTGCTCCTCGTTCACGGACTCGCGGTGAACAGGTACTTCATGGACTTCGGCGAGGAGCGCCACTCGCTCTCCGCCTTCCTGGCCGCCTCCGGCTTCGACTGCTTCGCGCTCGACCTGCGGGGGCACGGGCAGTCGCGGCCCGGGCCGCGCCGGGACTGGTGCTTCGACGACTACGTCCGCGCCGACCTCCCGGCCGCGCTGGACGCGGTCCGCGCCGCCACCGGGGCCGCGCGGGTGCTGCTGGTCGGCCACAGCCAGGGGGCGCTCGTCGCCCTGGCCGGCGCCGGCCTGCACCCGGAGCCGATCGCCGGCCTGGTGGCCATGGCCGGCCCGACCAGGATGGACCCGGGGCCGGCGCTGCGCCGCTTCGCGCGCGCCGCCTTCGCGCTCCGCTCGGTGACGCGGCTGCTGGCCCGGATGATCGCCCCCTTCGCCGGGCTCGCCCACCCCCGGCTGGTGCAGGCCTCCATCGACACGCGCAACACCTCGCGGCCGGTCCTGCGCCGCATGCTCGCCACCACGACCGAGAACGTCCCGCTGGGCGTCGGGCAGCAGTTCCGCTGGTGGATCCGCCAGGATCTGTTCCGCTCCCTGGACGGGGCCGACGACTACCGCGCGAACCTGGCGCGCACCCGCGTCCCGGCGCTGTTCGTGGCGGCGCCGCGGGACGGGCTGGCGCCGCCCGGGGTGGTGCGCGCCAGCCACGACGCCTGGGGCGGCGAGAAGGGCTGGTTCCTCGCGGGGACGGCGGCCGGGCTCTCCGCCGACTACGGCCACGGCGACCTGATCTTCGGGCGGCGCGCGCCCGAGGAGGTCTTCCCGCGGGTGCGGGCCTGGCTCGAGGCGCGGGCTCCGGTCCTGGCGCCGGCGGCGGGAGGGGACGCCGCGCGCCCTCTCCCCGGCCGGGACCGGGGAGAGGGTCGGATGGACGGCCCGCGCTCCTGACCGCGCTCGCCGCGCCCGGCTAGATCGCGGCCTCGCCGCGCTCGCCGGTGCGGACCCGGATCGCCTCCTCCAGCGACGTCACGAAGATCTTCCCGTCGCCGATGCTGCCGGTGCGAGCGGTGCGCTCCAGCACCTCCACCACCTTGGCGACCATCGAGTTGGCGACGGCCACCTCGATCTTGATCTTGGGGACGAAGTCCACCACGTACTCGGCGCCCCGGTACATCTCGGCGTGCCCCTTCTGGCGCCCGAAGCCCTTCACCTCGGCCACGGTGAGACCGGCGACGCCGATCTCGGTGAGCGCCTTCTTCACGTCCTCCAGCTTGAACGGCTTGATGATGGCTTCGAC
>JAJZTO010000158.1 GCA_021848865.1 Myxococcales bacterium | reverse complement strand
GCAGCTCGTCCCGGGTCGGCGCGTCCAGCGCCGAGAGCGGCTCGTCCAGGAGCAGCAGGCGCGGGCGGGGGGCGAGGGCCCGCGCCAGCGCCACCCGCTGGCGCTCCCCGCCCGAGAGGGCGCCCGGCCGCCGGGCCAGCAGCTCCTCCACCCGGAGCAGCGCCGCCACCTCCCGCACCCGCGCCGCCCGCGCCGCGGCCGGCAGGCCGGCGAGCCCGTAGCCGACGTTCGCCCCGGCGGTGAGGTGGGGGAAGAGGGCGTAGTCCTGGAAGAGCAGCCCGACCCCGCGCCGCTGGGGCGGCACCGGACGGGTGCCCGCCTCGAACCAGCGCTCCCCGTCGAAGCGGATGAAGCCGGCGTCGGGCCGCTCCAGGCCCGCCAGGCAGCGCAGCACCGTGCTCTTGCCCGCGCCCGACGGCCCGAAGAGCACCGTCACCGGCCCGCCCGCGGCCGGGAGGTCGAGCGCCGCCCGGACCTCCGCCCCGCCGGGGAAGCGCCGGACGAGGTCGAAGGAGAGGTCGCCGCTCATCCCGCCACCGGCCGGCGCCGCAGCGCGTAGGTGACGACCAGCGCCGCGAAGGAGACCCCCAGCAGGAAGAGGGAGGTCCGGCCCGCCGCCGCGTCGTCGAGCTGCTCCACCGCGTCGAAGATGGCGATCGACAGGGTCCGGGTCTGGCCGGCGATGTTGCCGCCCACCATCAGCACCACGCCGAACTCCCCCAGGGCGTGGGCGAAGGCCAGCACCGTCCCGGCCAGGACGCCGGGCGCGGCCAGCGGCAGCGTCACCCGCAGGAAGGTGGTGAGCGGCGAGGCGCCGAGGACGTGCGAGGCCTCCACCAGCCGGCGATCGACGCCGGCGATGGCGGCGGTGAAGGGCTGCACCGCGAAGGGCAGGGCGTAGAGGATGGAGGCGAGCAGCAGCCCCTCGAAGCTGAAGGCCAGGGGGCGGCCGAAGGCGTCGATCCAGGCGCGCCCCAGCGGGCTGCGCGGCCCCATGGCCACCAGCAGGTAGAAGCCCAGCACCGTGGGGGGCAGCACCAGCGGCAGCGACACCGCCGCCTCGACCAGCACCTTGCCGCGGAAGCGCGCGGTGGCCAGCCACCAGGCCAGCGGCAGCCCGAGCAGCAGCAGCGCGGCCGTGGTCAGCGACGCCAGGAGGAAGCTGAGCTTCAGCGCGGCGACGTCCACGGCGGGACTCTACCGCGGCCGGCCGGCGGGCAGCGGCTCGATGCGCACGTCGGGGGCGCGCGGGTCGGTCCGGCGCGCCGCCCGGGCGTAGGCCTCGGCCCGGTCGCGGGCCACCTCGAAGCGGGTCTCGCGCGGCAGGACCACGATCTTGCCGATCTCGTCGCGGGTGACGCCGCCGCGCCGGCACAGCAGCGGCAGCAGCCAGCGGGGATCGGCCTTCTTCTCCCGGCCCAGGCTCACCCGGAACCAGACGGCGTCCCGGGGCGGCCCGGGCCGGGGCCGGCGCGGCCCCTTCGCGGCCGGCGCCTCGCGCGCCGCCGCGGCGGTGAGCGGCAGCTCCTCGGGGGCCGGCAGCCGCGCGCGGTCGCGCCGCACCAGCGCCGCCGCCACCAGCAGCGGCTCGCGCCCGGCGATCAGGCGCCGCGCCGCCGCCAGCTCCTCGTCGCTGGCCGGGGCCGGCTGCGCCCCCTCCCCGGCCAGGGCCGCGATCTCGGCGGCGAGCCGGGCGTCGTCGCCGGCCCGGATCTCCTCGGCCCCCGGCACCGGCACCCAGGCGGCGGCGACGCCGGCCTCCTTCAGCATGCGGGCCAGCCGGAAGCGCTCCGCCGGCGCCGCCAGCAGCACCGCCAGCCCCTTGCGGCCGGCGCGCCCGGTGCGGCCGCTGCGGTGCTGCAGCGCCTGGGCGTCGCGGGGCAGGTCGGCGTGCAGCACCAGCTCGATGCCCGGGAGGTCGAGCCCGCGCGCGGCGACGTCGGTGGCCACCAGCACCCGGGCGCGCCCGTCGCGCAGCGCCTTCAGGGCGCGGCTCCGCTCCGCCTGGGTCAGCTCGCCGGAGAGGGCGACGGTGTCGAAGCCCCGCTCCCCCAGGCCGGCGGCGGTGTGGGTCACCGCCTCGCGCGTGCCGCGGAAGACCAGGGCGCTGGCCGGCTCCAGGTGGCGCAGGACGTTGACCACGGCGTGCTCGCGCTCCCGCGCCGCGACCAGGTGGGCGCGGTAGGCGATGTCCTCGTGGGCCTCCTCGGGCGGCGTGGCCGCCACCCGGGCGGCCTCCCGGGTGTAGCGGCGCGCCAGCTCGACGATGGGCCGGGGCAGCGTGGCGGAGAAGAGGATGGTCCGCCGTTCCGCGGGCGCCGCCTCCAGGATGGCCTCCAGCTCCTCGCGGAAGCCCATGTCCAGCATCTCGTCCGCCTCGTCCAGCACCAGGGCGCGGAGCGCGCCGAGCTTCAGGTTCTTGCGGTCGAGGTGGTCCCGGAGGCGCCCGGGCGTCCCCACCACCAGGTGGGCCCCGTCGGCGAGCGCCCGCGCCTCGCGCCGCGGGTCCATCCCGCCGACGCAGGCGACGACCCGGCCGCCGGCCGGGGCCAGGAGCCAGGCGAGCTCCCGCTGCACCTGCACCGCCAGCTCCCGGGTGGGGGCGATGACCAGCGCCAGCGGGCTCCCGGCCCGGCCGAAGCCCGGCGCCTCGGCGAGCAGCTCCCCGGCGAGCACCAGCCCGAAGGCCACGGTCTTGCCCGAGCCGGTGCGCGAGGAGACGAGCAGGTCGCGCCCCGCCAGCGCGGGCGCCAGCACCGCGGCCTGCACCGGCGTGGGCTCGGCGTAGCCGCGGGCCTCCAGGGCGGCGCGCAGGGCGGGGGGGATCGGCAGGTCGGCGAAGCCCATCCACCCCTTGTAGCAGGACGGCGGCCCGGCCGCCCGGGCCGGGCGCGGCCGGGGCGGACTCCCCGTGGGCTACCCGGTCGCCGCCCCCGGGAGCCGCGCCGCGCGCGACCGCCGCAGGAGCTGGGCCGCCAGCACCATGCCGCCCAGGGCCAGGCCGATGGCGTCGCTGGTCGCCCCGGGGACGATGAGGAGCATCGCCGCCACGATCAGCACCACCCGCTCGTACCAGCGGGCCGGGATCACGAAGTACCCGATGGCGCCGGCGCCGAGGAGCACGATCCCGGCCAGCGCCATGGTGGTGGTGACGATCGCCCCGGCGACGGTGGTGTTCAGCAGCAGCAGCGAGTTGTCGTAGACGAAGACGAAGGGGACGACGAACCCGGCGATGGCGAGGCGCACCGCGTGGAGACCGGTGGCGGTGGGGCTGGCCTTGGCGATGCCGGCGCCGGCGAAGGCCGCCAGGGCCACCGGCGGCGTGAGGTCGGCGAGCAGGCCGAAGTAGAAGACGAACATGTGCGCCACCAGCGGCGGGACGCCGAAGGTGGCCAGGGCCGGCGCCGCCATGGTGGAGGTGATGATGTAGGTGGGGATGGTCGGCAGCCCCATGCCCAGGATGAGCGACGACACCATGGTGAAGACCAGGGTGAGGAACATGCTCCCGTGGGCCAGGGCGGTGATGGCGCTGGAGAGCTTCACGCCGAAGCCGGTCATGGTGGCGACGCCCACCACGATGCCGATGACGGCGCAGGCGATGGCCACGCCCAGGGCGCTGCGGGCGCCGGCGTGGAGCGACTTCACCAGGTCCCAGAGCGTGGCCCGGGTCTCCGGCCGGAAGGCGGAGAGCGCGACCAGGAAGGCGAGGAGGACGGCCACGCCGACGGCCCCGAAGCGCAGGGTGAGGCCGGCGCCGGCGCCGGTGCCGACCATGACCACCGTCCGCATCGCCGTCCCCGGGAAGACCGACCAGAGCCGCTGCACCAGGATCAGCCCCATGGTGAGCACGATGCCGTAGAAGCCGGCGAAGAGCGGCGTGTAGCCGGCGATGAGCAGGTAGATGAGGGCGACCAGCGGGAGCAGCAGGTACCAGCCCTGGCGCAGCACCGTGGAGAGGCGGGGTAGCTCCGAGCGCGGCAGCCCGTGCAGCCCGGTGCGGCCCGCCTCGAAGTGCACCATCACGCCCACCGCCAGGAAGTAGAGGACGGCGGGGACGGCGGCCGCCTTGCAGATGTCCACGTAGGGGATGCCGAGGGTGTCGGCCATGATGAAGGCGACCGCGCCCATCACCGGCGGCATGATCTGGCCGCCCATCGACGCGGTGGCCTCCACCGCCCCGGCGAACTGCGGCCGGAAGCCGTTGCGCTTCATCAGCGGGATGGTGAAGGTGCCCACGGTGACCACGTTGGCGATGGCCGACCCGTTCACCATGCCGAGGATGGCGCTGGAGAAGACCGCGACCTTGGCGGGCCCCCCCCGGGTGTGGCCCACCAGCGCCATGGCCAGGTCGGAGAAGAAGGCGATGATCCCCGCCTGCTCCAGGTAGGCGCCCATGAGGATGAACAGGAAGATGTAGGTGGCGGAGACGCCGAGGGGGATGCCGAAGATGCCCTCGGTGGTGAGGTACATGTAGTCGGCGATGTCGGTGAGCGAGTAGCCCCGGTGGGCGAAGAGGCCCGGCATCCATGGGCCGAAGATGGCGTAGAGGAGGAAGGCCATCGAGAGGATGACCATGGGCATGCCGATGATGCGGCGGCTCGCCTCCATCACCAGCAGGATGGTGGCGAAGCCCAGCGCCAGGTCGAGGGCGGAGGGGAGCCCGGCGCGGAGCACCAGCGCCTGGTAGTCGAGCGGGATGTAGAGCCCGACGCCGGCCCCCGCCAGCGCCAGCAGGACGTCGTACCAGGGGAGGGGGCCGGCTCCTTTCCGGCGCCGCGCCGGGAAGAGGAGGAACGTCAGGGCCAGGATGAAGGCCAGGTGGACGGCCCGCTGGACGTGGGCGTTCAGGAGCCCCGCGCCGGCGGTGTAGAGCTGGAACACCGACATCCCGGCGCCGATGGCGAAGGCCACCCAGCGCCAGGCGCCGCGGAGATCGCGGAACCGCATCTCCGGGTCGTACTTCGCGATCTCCTGCTCCAGGTCCACCGGCGTGGGGGAGGCGATCGACGCCGCCTCCGCCACGCCGCCGGTCGCGCCCGCCACACCCTGTGCCATGTCGCCCGTACCCCTCTTCCCGCGCGCGCCGTCGTTCACTTCAGGAGCTTCATCTCACGGTAGTAGCGTGCCGCCCCGGGGTGCAGCGGCACCGGGAGCCCGGTGACCGCGGACTCCAGGCGGATCCCCTTGGCGGCGGCGTGCGCCTGCACCAGCCGGTCGAGGTTCGAGAACATCACCTTGGTGATCTCGTAGACGGTCTGGTCGTCCAGGCCGGCCCGGGTGATGAGGAAGTTCGGGACGGCCACGGTCTCGACCGCCTTGGGCTGGTCCCGGTAGGTGTTCGCCGGGATGGTGGAGGCCACGAAGAAGGGGTGGTCCTTCGAGAGCTTCTGCTGCACCGCCGCCTCGACGGGGACGATGACGATGTCCTGGGAGGTGGCGATGTCCATGATGCCCGGGTTGGGAAGGCCGGAGCTGATCAGGGTCGCGTCGATGGTGCGGTTCTTCATCTCGTCGGCGCTCTCCGAGAAGGAGAGGTAGTCGGTCCGGGCGAAGTCGGCGTAGGAGAGGCCGGCCGCCGCCAGGATCTGGCGCGCGTTGATCTCGGTGCCGGAGCCGGGGGCGCCGACCGAGACCTTCTTCCCCTTCAGGTCGGCGAGCCGGGTGATGCCCGAGTCCTTCCGCGCCACGATCTGGATGATGTTCGGGTAGATGTTGGCGATGGCGCGGAGGTTCGGGAGCGGCTTGGCGAAGCCGCCCAGCTTGTCGCCCGCGTAGCCGTAGGCCAGGGTGTCGCCCAGCACCAGGGCCAGGTCGCTCTTGCCGTCGTTCACGTTGATGCAGTTCACCTTGGAGGCGGCGGTGACCTCGGCCGAGGCGTTGTAGCCGGTGAGCTTGTGGTTGATGAGGTCGGCCAGCCCGGCGCCGATGGGGAAGTAGGCGCCGCCGGTCCCGCCGGTGGCGATGGAGATGAACTTCTGCGCCGCCTGCGTCCGGGACGCCAGGCCAGCGGCGAGGGTGACGGCGACCAGGGCGGCTACCTTCTGCACTCGCATCGATTTCCTCCGGTTGGGGGTTCGCCGCGGATCGTCACCAGGCCCTCGCCGAACAGCGAGGTCAGGTCCACGTCTCGATCCGCCACGTTCAGCAGGTGATGGGACAACGTCGACAGGCGTACGCGCAAGATCCCGACCGGGACGCGGCGCCCCTCGATCCGCATCCGGCCGTGCGCCAGGCGAAAGCGCTCGCCCGGCCCGAGCCGATCGGGGAGGCCGGCGCCGGCCGAGGCGAAGTCCGAGGCGGTGAGCAGGACGCCGCCGTCCGGCCCGAGGCGATAGCTCTCCCGCCACCAGGTGCGCTCGACCGAGTGGACCCAGGAGAGGCCGAAGGTGCCGGCGGGGAGGAACCAGCAGCGCCGCTGGCCCTGCCCGGCGACGCGCAGGCAGCTCGGCCCGGCCGCGGCCGGGCCCGGGAGGAGCGCCGCCAGCAGCGCCGACGCCGCGGCGGCGAGCCGCCACCGGGACCGGGACGGCGCCGGCGCGAGGGTCAC
>JAJZTO010000157.1 GCA_021848865.1 Myxococcales bacterium | reverse complement strand
GCCGCGCGGCGGCTGATCCTCGCCTGCATGGAGCGGCTCGGCCTCTCGGCCCGGGCTCACGACAAGGTGCTGCGGGTGGCGCGGACCATCGCCGACCTGGCCGGGGTGGAGGCCATCGGCGAGCCGCACGTGGCGGAAGCCGTCCAGTACCGCGGGCTGGACCGGCCCATCGCCTGACCCACGGGCCGGGAGCCGGCCCACCAGACCGCCCGCGCGGCGGAGAAAGAGCAGCGGAACCCATGAGCAGGATCACGGAGCGGATGAAGGCGCTGGCGCAGGCGCTGGGGGCCATCGAGAAGCAGTTCGGAAAGGGGTCGATCATGCGGCTGGGCGACGACACCGAGGTTCCTCCGGTGGCGGTGGTCCCGAGCGGCTCGCTGGGGCTCGACCTGGCGCTGGGCGTGGGCGGCTTGCCGCGCGGCCGGGTGGTGGAGATCTTCGGGCCCGAGTCCTCGGGCAAGACCACGCTGGCGCTCCACGCCATCGCCGAGGTGCAGAAGCTGGGCGGGGTGGCGGCCTTCATCGACGCCGAGCACGCCCTCGACGTCACCTACGCCCGGCGGCTGGGGGTCAACCTCTCCGACCTGCTGGTGTCCCAGCCCGATACCGGCGAGCAGGCGCTGGAGATCGCCGAGCAGCTGGTCCGCTCCGGCGGCGTCGACCTGGTGGTGGTGGACTCGGTGGCGGCGCTGGTGCCCAAGGCCGAGATCGAGGGCGAGATGGGCGACGCGCACATGGGGCTGCAGGCCCGCCTCATGAGCCAGGCGCTGCGGAAGCTCACCGCGGTGGTGGCCCGCAACCAGGCGCTGGTCATCTTCATCAACCAGATCCGGATGAAGATCGGCGTGGTCTTCGGCAACCCGGAGACCACCACCGGTGGCCACGCGCTCAAGTTCTACGCGTCGGTGCGGCTCGACATCCGGCGCATCGGGCAGGTGAAGGAGGGGGAGCAGGTGGTGGGGAGCCGGACCCGCGTCAAGGTGGTGAAGAACAAGGTGGCGCCGCCATTCCGGGAGGCCGAGTTCGACATCCGCTATGGCGTCGGGGTGGACCGGTTCGCCGAGGCGGTCGATCTGGCCACCGACCGCGGCATCATCGAGAAGTCGGGGGCCCACTACGCGCTCGACGGCGAGCGGATCGCGCAGGGGCGGGAGCGGGCAGCCGAGTGGCTGCGCTCCAACCCGGAGGCGTTCGAGCGGGTGGCGGGGCGGCTCAGGTCCGCCCACGCCGAGGCGAGCGTGGTGGCGGTGGCGCCGCCGGAGGAGGAGGCGGCCTGACCGCTCCCCGCGGATGCCGGCATCGCTTGCCGCAGCAGGCCGGGGTCAGGGGGTGTGCTCCAGCGCCCGGCGGAGCAGGTCGAGCGCCTCGAAGGCGGCGGCGACGCGCACCCGCTCCCGGCCCCAGCGATAGAGGCGGGCCACCGCCTGCGTGCCGCCGGGCCCGGCCAGCGCCAGGTGGACCGTCCCGACCGGCTTCGCGGGCGTTCCACCGGTGGGGCCGGCGATTCCGGTGATGCCGATCCCCCAGGTGGCCTGGCCGGCCCGCCGGACCCCCTCCGCCATGGCCCGGGCCACCGGCTCGGAGACGGCGCCGTGGGCGGCCAGCAGCGCCCCGGGAACGCCGAGGACGTCCGCCTTGACGGCATCGGCGTAGGCCACCACGCCGAGGTCCAGCACGGCCGAGGCGCCCGGGACGGCGGTGAGCAGCGAGGCCAGCAGCCCGCCGGTGCAGCTCTCGGCCAGCGCCACCTTCTGGCCGCGGGCGGTGAGCCGGGCCACCACCAGGGCGGCCAGCTCCTCCTTGCCGCCCCCCCAGACCGCCTCGCCGAAGATGGCGCGCACCGCCGCCTCGATGGCGGCGGCGCGGGGCTCGGCGTCCGGCGGGTCCACCGTCCACTTCAGGTGAACCTCTGGGAAGTGGGCCCGGTAACCGAAGCGGACGCCCCGCCAGGACGGATCGTCCATCACCGGGCGCATGGCCTGGTCGGCCGCCGACTCCCCGATGCCGATGAGCTTGAGCACCCGGGCGGCCGGCACGGCGCCGAGCCGGGCCGAGACCCACGGCAGCACCACCTCGGCGGCCAGGCCCTGGTACTCGGCCGGTACGCCGGGCAGGCAGGTGAGGGTGGCCTGCCCGACCGAGACCGTGAAGGCCGGGGCGGTGCCCCAGCGGTTCGGGTGGACCGTGGCGCCGCGCGGGAAGCGGGCCTGCTTGGCGTTGTTGGGCGTCATCGGTCGCCCCAGCCGCCGGAACCGCTCCTCGATGGCGGCCAGCGACGGGGCGTGCAGCTCGAGCGGCACGCCGAGGACCCGGGCCACGCACTCCGCGGTCAGGTCGTCCTCGGTCGGCCCGAGCCCGCCGCTCATCACCACCAGGTCGGCTCGGCCGATGGTCTCGCGCAGCGCCGCCTCCAGCGCGGTCCGGTCGTCGCCCACCAGCGTCTTGCGCCTCACCATGACGCCGGCGTCCCAGAGCCGGTCCATGAGCCAGGGCGAGTTGGTGTCGACGACCTGCCCGGTGAGCAGCTCGTCGCCGGTGGCGAGGAGCTCGACGGTGAGGCTCATGAGAGGACCCCGGGGAAGTACAGGAGCAGGAGGCGCAGCCAGGCCCACGCGTAGAGGCCGGCCGCCACGTCGTCCAGCACGACGCCCAGCCCGGTCTTCCAGCGGTCGAGCGCCGAGGCGGGCCAGGGCTTGACGATGTCGAAAAACCGGAAGAAGACGAAGGCGAGCAGCGCCGTCTTCCAGGTGAAGGGGAGGAAGGCGAGCGCGACCAGGTAGCCGAGCACCTCGTCGATGACGATGCCGGGCGCGTCGACCAGCTGCCAGTACCGGCCGGCGCGCGTGGCCGCGTACACGGCGAGCGCGAGGAAGGCGACCAGGAAGGACCAGGCGGCGACCGGCTCCAGGCGGGAGACCGCCCAGGCGAGCGGGACGGCGCCGAGGGTGCCGACGGTGCCGGGCGCGACCGGCGAGAAGCCGCAGGGGCCCCAGGCGGCCAGGAGGGTCCAGCCGTCGGGCCGGCCGGTGGGGACGGGGCGCACGACCTAGATGTACTCGTCCCCTTCGGCCTTGTCGTCCTTCTCGTCGTCCACGTCGTCGAGCTCGAGGGCCTCGTCGGCCTCCAGCTCGGCGCGGACGGCGGGCGGCAGCTCGGCCGGGGCGGGCGGGTGCGGCCGGACGAAGATGGTCTCCGCCAGCCCGATGGCGATGTAGGCCAGCATGTAGACCACCAGCACGAAGGACGGCCGGGTCTTGATGGCGATGGCGAGGCCGGCGAGCACCAGCACGCCGAGGACGGCGAAGCTGCGGACCGAGAGGTGGGCGTCCTTGAAGGTCCGGTAGCGGATCGGCGAGACCATGAGGAAGGAGAGGAGCGCCACCACCACCGCGACCATGGCCTGGGCGCTCGGGCCGACGTTCCGCTGGAACTCCGCGTAGTGGGCGATCACCAGCGCCACCACGGCCCCGGCGGCGAGCGGGATGGGGAGCCCCACGAAGAAGCGGGAGGAGCCCTTGTCGCCGCGCATCGCCAGCACGTTGAAGCGGGCCAGCCGGAGGGCGCCGCAGGCGGCGAAGGAGAAGGAGATGAAGAGGCCGAGCGCGCCCAAGGGCGCCAGCGCCCACTTGTAGACCAGCAGCGCCGGGGCGGCGCCGAAGCTCATGACGTCGGCCAGGCTGTCGAGCTGGACGCCGAAGTCGCTCTGGGTCTTGGTCATCCGTGCCACGCGCCCGTCGAAGGCGTCGAAGAACATGGCGAAGAAGATGGCCAGGGCCGCCTGGTAGAGCTGGACCGGCGTGGCCTCGCCCGAGCAGAGCACGAGCGCGTAGAACCCGAGGAAGATCGAGCTGACCGTGAAGAGGTTGGGAAGGACGAACATCGCCTTCCGCAAGTTGATCTGCATCGGGTTCCTGGCTCCCTGGTGGCGGCGCGTCCGGCCCGGATGGGGACCCGACGGAAACCCCATACCTGTCACGCCGGGAGCCGGAAGTCGAGCCGGGACCGACCCTTCGGGGGTACCAGTGCCTGGGGCGGGGCACTGGAACCTACCTCGCCGGCGCCCCGGGCGAACAGGGTTGCCGGGCCCGGTGAGCGTCCAGCATCTCGACGCGGGCACCGGAACCGCAGTCGATCCAGAGGGCGGGATCGGTCCAGTGGCGCGCCTGCCAGCCACGGACCTGCGCCCCCTGCATCGCCACCAGGCCGGGGCCCCGCCCGGTCACCAGCGTGGCGCGAAGCTCGGCCCGCGTCTGGTCGGTGAAGACGAAGCCACCCACCGAGCCGCCGCCGGCGTCGACCCCGTCGAGCAGGAGTTCGGCGCGGGACGCCTCGACGGCCGCCCCGCCGCAGCCGACCAGCTCGCTGGCGGAGAGGACCACCGAGGCTCGCATGACCAGCAGGCAGTCGCCGCCGATGCCGCCGACCTCGCGGGGGCCGGAGATGGTCAGGTCGCGGGCCACCACCCGGCCACCGGAGACCGAGAGTCCCGACGGGCCGCCGCCTCGCAGCACCAGCACCGCGAACCTGGCCGAGCCGCCCGCGACGGTGACCGCCGCCTCGGCCGACGGCCCGGTGACGGTGCCGCGGGTGAGCTCCAGCTCGCCGCCGAGCATCGCCACGCCGGCCCGGCCGCCGCGGGCGGTCAGGCCGGTGAGCGTCGTCGCGCCGCTCCGCTGCAGGAAGCCGTAGTCGCCCGCCAGCCAGACGTCCCGCCCGGCCACGCGCCCGCCGTCGACGAAGAGGGCGACCGCGCCCCCCTGGAGCGCCACGCCGTCGAGCGTGGCGGTCCCGCCCAGCGCCTTCAGGGCGCTCCGCGCCGGGCCGGCCAGGAGCGAGAGCTCGCGCAACGTCGTGTCGCCGTCGATGACGGCCCCGTCCTCGCCCTGCGGGGCGAGCACGAAGGTGACCCCGGCGCCGGCGCCGACCACGGTGACGCCGGAGAGCCGGCCGAGGGAGCCGCGGTGCTCGCCGGGGCCGAGCCGGATGGTGTCACCGGGCACGGCGCGGGCCAGCACCTCGCGCAGGGGGGCGCCGGAAGGGACCACCAGCTCGGTACCGGCGAGGAGCGCCAGCAGCGCCGCGGAGGCGATCACCGGGGGCCGCCCGACGGCACCGAGGCGGTCGCGGGCGTGGCCAGGCGGGTGCCGCCGCCGATGAAGGCGAGGGGATCGCGCGGTTGGCCGCCCTCCCAGACCTCGAAGTGGAGGTGCGGTCCGGTGGCGAGGCCGGTCTGGCCGATGAGTCCGACGGGCGCGCCGGCCTCGAGCGCGTCGCCCGGGGCGCAGAGGAGCGCCGAGAGGTGGCCGTAGCGCGTGGTCAGCTCGCCAGGGTGGCGGAGCTCGACCATCAGGCCGTAGCCTCCGGCCCAGCCGGCGCTCACCACGTAGCCCTGGGTCGCGGCGCTGACCACCCGGCCGAAGTCGGCGGCGAGATCGATACCGGCGTGGAGCTGGCGCGTTCCGTTGAGCGGGTGGTCGCGCGGCCCGAAGCCGGAAGAGAGACCGGCGTTGCCGATGGGCCAGCGGAGCCGGCCGGGGGGTCGGGCGGCGAACATGGTGTTGCCGATGGCCCGCGAGGTGGCGAGGCGCCTGGTGAGCCGCGCGGCCCGGGTGGTGACCAGCCGGGCGAGGTCGGCGGGCGGAAGCCCGTAGCGCCGCTGGTCGAAGTCCCACTCGGCCTCGAGGGTCACGCTGGAGCGGACCAGCTCGAGGAGCGGCGTCTGCGGGAGCGATCGGGTGAGATAGGTGTCGAGCTGATCCACCAGCCCCCGCCAGGCGGCCTCGGCCTCGACCGGGAAGCCGTGGCCGGGGGCGGTGCGGAGCCGGCGCATCCGGGCCTCGGCGGCGAAGCGGAGCAGGACGGGGTCGATGGGCGGCCCATCGGGCGGTTCGCTGGGGACCGCCTCGGGGGCCGCGTCGCGGACCGGTGGGATCAACGGAAGGTGGGACCCGGCCGGGAGCGGCGGTACGGCGGTCGGCTGCCCAGCGGACGGTCGCTCGCCCGACGAGCGGCGCGCCGACTGCCGTGGCGCCTCCGCTTCGCGCCCAGGCTCCCGGTCGAACAGCCCGGCCTCGCGAAAGCTCATGGTGCGCGGTGGCGCCGCGGCGCAGCCGACCAGCGCGCCAAGCACCGTGGCCGCGGCGGCGAACCGCGCGCGGGCGAACCGGGAACTGTCGGGCGGCCAGTCCACGAACCGATCCTCGCACGGCCGGGCCCGGCGGGAAAACCTACCGCCGCCTACACCTCTCCTCGAACCGGGGGGGCCGGGCGCCGAAGCGCCCGTCCGGGCCCTGCTCCAAGGACCTCAGCGAGGTGCCGAGACCCGGGCCTGCTCGAACTCGTCGCCCCGGTTCCAGGCCGGCAGCGCGGTGGCGTTGCCGACCCGCAGGCCGATGACCAACTGGAGCTGGGCGTCCTCCACCGCGCCGGTCAGGTCCCACGCCTCCGGCGACGGTGGGTAGGCATCGCTGGGCTGGTGATAGTGGTGCCGCTCGTACGCCTCGCGCTGCGCCCTGCCCCACGCCTCGGACCGCCCGACATGGTGAGGGCCGCCGCCGACGCGCGCGCCCGGCACCCCGACCCGGGCCAGCTCG
>JAJZTO010000156.1 GCA_021848865.1 Myxococcales bacterium | reverse complement strand
CCAGGGGCTCCTCGACCTGTTCGAGGCGACGTTCGAGCCTCGCTGGCTGGAGGAGGCGCTGGGGCTCGCCGAGGCGACGGAGGCGCTCTTCGCCGACCGCGAGCGCGGGGGGTGGTTCACGACGGCCGACGACCACGAGCGGCTCATCGCCCGCGAGCGGCCGACGCACGACGGCGCCGAACCGTCGGGCGCCTCGGTGGCGGCGCTGAACGCGCTGCGCATCGCCGCCCTCACCGGGGACGACCGCTGGCGCGCGGTGGCCGACCGCGCCCTGCGCTCGTACGCGAGCCAGCTCGCCGAGCACCCCTTCACGCTGCACGAGCTGCTGCTCGCCCTGGGGTGGCGGCACGGCGCGGTGCCGGAGGTGGTGCTGGTGTGGCCGGAGGGGGCCGTTCCGGAGCCATTCCTGCAGGTGCTGCGCGAGACCTTCCTCCCCGGCCGCGTCCTCTGCGGGGCCCCCGAGGGGGCGCCGCTCGCGGCGCTCGCCCGGCTGGCGCCGATCGCTGCCGGGAAGGTGGCGGTGGGCGGCCGGGCCACGGCGTACGTGTGCGAGCGCGGTGCGTGCCGCCTGCCCGCACAAGACCCCCATCACCTCCATCTCGCCCTGACCCAGAGTAATTTGGCCGACTGATCGACCGTCGCGCGGACGGTTTCGAACAGACTCGCAGCGAAGCCCGCGACATCACTGAGTCCTACAAGCGGCATGGCTCCTGCGAACGGGAGACGACGTGACCGCCCCGCGCCAGATCCTTCCCGGCACGACCTACCTGGTCACTCGCCGGTGCTCGCAGCGCCAGTTCCTCCTGCAACCAGGCGGGACGACGAATGGCGTCTTCGGGTACGTGCTCGCCGTCGCGGCCCAGCGCTTCGGGGTGCTGGTGCACGCGTATTGCGTGCTGTCCAACCACTTCCACATCATCGTCACCGACACCGACGCCAGGCTCCCGGCATTCGAGCAGTATCTCGACTCCCTGGTCGCGCGGGCGTTGAACGCGTCCCTCGGCCGCTGGGAGTCCTTCTGGGCGCCAAGGAGCAACGGTGCGGTCGTTCTCGTCGCGCCGGACGACATTGTCGCGAAGACGGCGTACGTCCTCGCCAATCCGGTCGCGGCCGGAGTCGTCCGGCGCGGTCGCGATTGGACCGGACTATGGTCTGGGCCCGAGCGGATGGGGACCAGGGGAAAGGATTTCCCACGGCCTCGATCGTTCTTCAGGCCGGACGGCTGCATGCCGGAGGTGGCGCGCCTCGAGCTGGCAATCCCACCCGGGTTTTCCTCCGCCGACGACTTCCGGCAGCGGGTGAGCGCCTCGCTGGCCACCCTCGAGGCGCGTGCGGCGGGCCGACCGGAATGGAGCCTGCGGACCGGCGGCAGGACGGCGCGGGAGCGCCCAGCGGCCCCCGCCGTCCGCGAGCCTCGGCGGGGGCTGAACCCGCGCATCGCGGCGCAGGACAAGTGGAACCGGATCGCGGCGCTCGAGCGCCTCGTCGCCTTCCTGACGTCGTATCGATCGGCGTGGTCGACTCGCCGCGCCGGCGACCGAGAGGCAATCTTCCCGGCGGGCACCTACCTGCTGCGCGTCATGCACGGCGTGCCGTGCGCGGCCTCGCCATGAAGGCCATCCCGGTGCATTCACCTGCCGCGTAGTCGCGGACTGGCGCTCGCTCATCGGTCCGCGAGGCCGTCTCCACCCGCCGGTCGAAGCGGGCACAATCATTGGCGCCGACCGGGGAGCGGGGCGGACATCCCGCTCGCACGTCGCGCCTCCCGAGGGCATGTGGCCACCGTGAGGCCCCTCGCACGCATCGGTCCGCACCGCGAACGGCCGGGGCGTCCCCTGCGAGCCCTCGAGGTGGGCGACGATCCGCCAATTACTCTGGGTCAGGGCTGGAACACGAGGGGGAGGCCGCCCTTCCCGGCGCCCACGATGATCACCTTGGTATTGGGGCTCTCGGCGATCTTCGTGGTGGCCTCGATGCCCTTGTACTGGAGATACTCGGCGGTGAGCCCCTGGCGCACGATGGTCTGGTACTTGTTGATGCCCTCTGCCTCGATCTGCTTGCGCTGGGCCTCCTGCCGCTCCCGGTCCAGCGTGAACCTCATCTTCTGGGAGCGCTGCTCCTCGGCGAGCTTGTCGGAGATGGCCGCCTGGATCGCGGGCGGCAGCTCCACGTCGCGCACCAGGATGGCCTCGACCACGACGTGCTTTCCTTCCAGCGCCTTCTTCACCTCGTCGTAGATCTGCCGCTCGATCTCCTCGCGCTTGGTCGAGTAGATCTCCTCCGGCGCGTAGCGCCCGAACACCTTCCGGGCCTCGGATCGGACCACCGGAGCGATGAGGATGTCGGCGTAGCGGGGGCCGATCTGCGTCTGCAGCTCGTACAGCTCGTCGCCCTTGGGGCGGTAGCGGACGCTGGCGTCCACCTTGAGCATCAGCCCGTTGTTGGAGAGCACCGCCAGCCCCTCCTTGAACTCGTGCACCCGCAGGTCGTAGGGGATGACGCGGTTCCAGATGGGCATGACGTGCATGCCCTCGCCGAGGAGCTTCTTGCTGGTGCCCTTGCCCAGCGTTTCGAAGACGATGCCCTGATTGCCCGAGTCCACGACCGGACAACGGCAGCCCTGGTTCAGCGGCGCCAGTGCCAGGATGATCCAGGTCAGGAAGACGGTGTGTCGCATGGTGCCCCTCCCTGGGCGGAAGCATACGCGGGCCCCCGCGGGAAGGCCCGAACCGCCGCCGCGCCCTACCCAGAGTAATTCCAAATCGTTGACATCCCTGAATTTCGAACGCTAACCTCGTCCCGGCTGGGTAGTCCGGCCCCCGGGAGGATCCATGCGCCGCACCCTGGCGCTTTGCGCCGCCGCCATCGCCCTGCTCCGCGCCACCCCGGCGGCGGCCGATCCGATGGACCTGAACCTCGCCCGGCTCGGCGCCCCCGCGCCGGTGGTCTGGGATCGCCTGAGCGCCTACTGCTCCGTCGCGGGGAATGGCTGCGCTCCCATCGCCGGCGGGAGCTCCACCGCCCTGGCCTTCGGCTCGATGCAGCGCTACCGCCAGCTGGTCCTGCAGCTCGGCACCGCCCTCTCCTCGCCCCTGCTCACCGACGCGACCACCGGCGGGCAGCTCGGCGTGGGCGTGGCGCTGGAAGCCGGCGTCGCCTCCATCCGCCACTCCGACGCCGCCGGCAACAACCCGCTCGGCGGCCCCGACCTCGTCACCTGGCCGGTCCGCGGCGACGACCCCAAGACCCTGCGCACCTTCGCCCTCCACGTGCACAAGGCGCTCCCCTTCTCCGTCGATCTCGGCGGACGGCTCATCTACGTGGACCAGAGCCAGATGGGCGCCGCCCAGGGCGAGATCCGCTGGGCGGTCAACGAGAACTACGGCCGCTGGGTCCCCGACGTGGCGGTGCGCCTCGCCTACACCCGCCTCTTCGGCCAGCGAGATCTGGAGTTGAACGTCCTCGACGCCGACCTCACCGTGGGCAAGCGCTTCGGCGCCGGCGGAGTGGTCCAGCTCACGCCCTACGGCGCCCTGCGCTTCACCTCCATCGGCGCCAAGACCGACGCCATCGACTTCGGCCCGACGGCGATCGGCCCCTGCACCCCCACCAGCTGCTACCCCGACCAGCGGACCCCGGCCCAGGTGCTCGCCACCACGGTCCCCTTCCCCGACATGAAGTTCCTCGACAACTGGCTCTACCGCTGGACCCTGGGCGGCCGGTTGACGAGCGGCTCCCTCTCGCTGGGGCTGGAGCTCACCTACCAGCCCGGCAAGACGATGAAGCAGACCGAGGGGCTCCCGACCACGCTCCTGCCCGACTCCTGGAACGGCGCCGTCCGGCTGGGCCTGGAGCTCTGACCCCGGACCGCCCTCGGGCGCTCACCGTCCGGTGGCCCGCCGCACCGCCTCGCGCGCCGCGCCGGGCTCGTTGGCGATCAGGGCCTCGACGCCGGCTCGCGCCAGCCGCTCCGCCTCCGCCGCCTCGTCCACCGTCCAGGGGCAGACCGCCAGCCCGCGCCGCCGCCAGGCGGCGATCCGCTCGTCCGTGCACAGCGCGAGCTGCGGGTGGACCGACGACGGGACCAGCACCGCGCCCAGCCGGTCGCGCAGCTCCCAGGCCTGGTCGGCCGCGAACAGCAGCCCCACCGGCACCTCCGGCGCCGCCAGCCGGAAGGCGGCGAGCAGCGCGTAGTCGAACGACGAGACCAGCACCCGCCCGGTCCCGGCCCGGGGGCGCACCAGCCGCGCCACCGCCGCCGCCAGCCGCGGGTCGCCCAGCCCGTCCGACTTGAGCTCCACGTTCACCACCGCGCCGGGGAAGGCCTCGAGCACCTCGGCCAGGCCCGGGATGCGCTCGCCGGCGTGGCGCGGCCCCTTCCAGGCCCCCACGTCGAACTGCTTCAGGCGCGCCAGCGGCTCGCGCCGGACGTCCAGCGGCACGCCGGCGGTGCGCGCCGCGCCGGCGTCGTGGATCACCACCGGCTCGCCCGAGCCGCAGCGCCACACGTCCAGCTCGAAGCCGTCCGCGCCCCGGGCCATCGCCAGGTGGAAGGCGGCCAGCGTGTTCTCGGGCGCGTCGGCGCTCGCGCCGCGGTGGCCGAGCACCAGCGGGCGCCCCTCGGCGCGGGGGAAGGCGGGTGCGGACATGGTTCGGTCTCCCTGCGCCGCGACGTCCGGTCGGGTGGCGCTCCCCCGACCCAGCGGCTATGCTACCTTTCTATGCGCTTGGGCTTCGGCGAAATCCTGGTCATCCTGGTCGTGGTGCTGCTCATCTTCGGGGCCAACAAGATCCCGCAGCTGGGCGACGCGCTGGGCAAGGGCATCCGCAACTTCAAGAAGTCGTCCCGCGACGAGGACGACAGCATCGACGTGACGCCCAAGGGCTCGCCCGGCCAGCTCGGCGCCGGCGCGTCCAGCGCCTCGCAGGCGCAGCAGGCGCCGTCGCACGCCAAGAAGGCCTAGGTCTCCCCGCCTTCCCCGCCCCGGGGCGGGCCCCCCCTCAGCTCCAGCAGGCGGATGGCGGCGGCGCGCACCAGCGCGTGGACCGCCCCGTCCTCCGCGAGGCGCGGCAGGTCCTTCGCCGGGAGGGCCGGCAGCAGCTTCAGCGCGATCTCGGTCTCGGCGTACGGGTTGTGGGCCAGCGCCGCCGCCACCCGCGGGCGCGTCCGCCAGCGCCGGTCCTCGTAGAGGCAGCGCAGCGTCTCGGGGCGGCAGGGGCGACGGGCGGCGAGCCGGACCGCGAAGTCCTCGGTGAGGCGCGGGTTGCGCAGGAGCTCCCGCACCACCACCGGCTCCCCCTCCGCCGCCAGCCGCGCCAGCAGGTCCGGATCCCGGTCGCTGCGGGCCATGGCCTTCTTGTGGCCCAGGGTGAGCCGGGCCAGCCGGGGGTCGGGCTTGTCGGGGGGCGGCGCCCAGGCGATCCGCGGGGCCGGAGCCAGCAGCAGCGCCGCCACCTCGGCCAGGCCGCGGGCCGTGGCCGCCTGGTACAGCGAGGCGCGGTGCTCGTAGGGGACGGCGCCCCGGTCGAGGGCCTGCACCACCGCCACCACCGCCACGGGGTCACCCCGAGTCGCCAGGTCCACCAGCGCCGCCACCACCGCGGCCGCCTCCGCCGCCTCGAGTGCCGCGAGCGCACGGGCCGCGGCCAGGGCCCGGGCGGCGCCGCCGTCCAGGGCCCGCAGGCGGCCGGCCAGGGCCCGGGCGCGGGCGCGGGCCTCGGGGGACGTGGGACGGCCGCGCGGCGGCATGGCGCGGCGCTATCCGGCGGGGGCCGGCTCGGCGACGACCTTGACCTCCAGGCCGCGAAGGTCCGCCGGGTAGTCCCAGAACACCACCAGGAAGGGCAGCGACTCCCCGGCGCCGATGCGCGGGGCGGCGCGGGCCGCCACCGCCGCGCGCAGCTCGCGCGCCCGGGCCGGGTCGGAGCCCCAGAGCTCCTCGGGCGTCGCCACCGCGCCGGCCAGCCCCTCGGCGCGGGCCACCTCGCGGCTGCCGTCGAGCAGCTCGACGCGGACCCGCAGCGGGCCGGCGGCGGCGCGCGCCGTGACCCGGCCGCGGACGAACAGGACCGGCTTGCCCCGCGCCGTGTCGTAGAGGCCGGTCGAGAGGCCGCCCGCCGTGAAGGGCGGGACGGCCGCCGGCAGGCCCACCGCCGACCGAAGCGCCGCCGTCCCGCCGCCCCTCCAGGAGACGAAGATCGCGGCGGCGAGGACCAGCAGGAGCAGCAGCGACAGCGAGTTCACCAGCACCGCGGCCGCCCGGCGGCGGACCGGCGCGGGCGCCTCGTCGGCCGCCGGCGCGGGTGCCGGCGCCGGCGCGGCAGGTCGCGCCGCCGGACGGGCGGCCTCCGGCGGGGGAGGTGGAGGAGGGGCGGGAGGCGGAACGGGAGGCGCGCGCTCGGGGGTCGGCTCGGGTGGCGCGTCCACCTCCAGGCCCGACGGGCCGGGCGTGCGGAAGTCGGCGGCCAGGTCGGCCACCTCGGCGGCCGCGCCCGGCGCCTGCGCCATCCGTCCGGGCGACCGCGGGTCGGCGGGCTCCAGGGCAATCCCGCCGCTCCCCTCGGCGGGCGCGGCGGCGAAGGGATCGGCCTCCGGCGGACGGGCGGCGAAGAGG
>JAJZTO010000155.1 GCA_021848865.1 Myxococcales bacterium | reverse complement strand
TCGGCGAGCAGCAGCCGGGGGCCGGCGAAGAGCGCGCGGGCGATGGCCACCCGCTGCCGCTGGCCGCCGGAGAGCTGGCCGGGCCGGTCGCCGGCCCGGTCGGCGAGCCCCACCCGGGCGAGCGCCCCGCGGCCGGCCTCCAGCAGCTCGCTCCAGGGCCGCGTCCCGCCCTGGTGGAACCAGCCCGGCAGGCAGGCGTTCTCCAGCGCGGTGAGCTGGGGCAGCAGGTTGAAGGACTGGAAGACGAAGCCCACCTCCCGGTTGCGGAAGGCGGCCCGCTCCCCCTCCGAGAGGGCGCGCAGGTCGTGCCCCGCCACCCGGGCCTCCCCCTCGAAGTCCGCGTCGAGGCCTCCCACCAGGTAGAGGAGCGTGGACTTGCCGGAGCCCGACGGCCCCACCACCGCCACCATCTCGCCCGGCGCGACCTCGAGGTCGAGGCCGTCGAGGACCGGCCGGTCGCGCCCGGCCTCGCGGAAGCGCTTCACCACGCCGCGGAGCCGGATCACGGGGCCAGGGCCTCCACCGCCAGGTCGACGCGGGCGGCGCCGGGGATCACCTCCAAGCGCAGGGAGGCCGCCGCCAGGTGGGAGGCGGGCTCGAGGAAGCGGTCCACCAGCGCCCGCAGCACGAAGCCGTCCGGGCCGGTGCCGAAGGCCTCGGGCGGCAGCTCGCGCACCCGCCGCACCAGGCCGGGGAAGTCCACCGCCGCCGCGGCGCCGCCCGCCTCCAGCGCCGCGCGCGCCCCCGGCGTGGGCGGCGCGAAGCCGGGGCCGCCGGCGCCCAGCGCGGCCAGCCGCCCGGCGCCGCCGGCGACGAGGAGCCGGTCGCCCTCCAGCGCCCAGGCGAGCGTTCCGCCGCCCACCCGCGCCGACCAGGCGCCGCCCCCGGGCCGGGGCCGGGCGGCGATCCGCACGCCCAGGACCGGGCCGGCCTTCTCCAGCCGCCGCAGCTCGCGGCGCAGCGCCTCCGGGTCCTTCACCCGCGCCACCGCGGCGAGGTGCACCAGCCGGAAGGGGTCGCGCGCCGCCGCCGCCACGCCGCCGGCCAGCGCCGCGGCGTCGAAGCGGGGGGAGAGCGAGAGCCCGGCCGCCGCGCCCGGGGCGAGGTGGGCGCCGAGGTCGCGCGCCAGGTCGAGGTGCGCCCGCTCCAGCCGCCCGCCCAGCCCGGCGGGCAGGAGGTAGCCGAGCCGGCGCAGCAGCGCCTGCGGGCTGCCGCCGAAGCGGGCGGCGGCGAAGAGGTCGCCCGGGAGCCGCGACAGCTCCTCGCGCCCGGCCCCGGCGGCGTCCGGCCCCCCGGCCACCTCCCGCCAGACATCCTCGCGGGCGGCCGGGAGCAGCAGCACCGCCCGCAGCCACAGCCCGGCCGGCCCGGCCCGCAGGCCGAGCGCGCCGCCGTCGCGCGCCGGCGGGAGCTCGGCGGCGAGGCGCGCCGAGGGCGGGGCGAAGAGCAGCGCCGCGTGGCCCTCGCCCAGCGCGGCGCGGGCGGCGGCGAAGGCGGGGCTCGCCGCCAGCGACCGGGGCTCGGGCCGCGACAGGGCGGCGGCCACCGCCGCGGGCCCGGCGGGCCCGGCGGCGACCAGCGCCGTCTCCCCCGCCACCGCGTAGCAGAGCGCGGCGGGCCGGTCCGGCCCGGCGCGGAAGGTCACCGCCACCGCGGTGGGCTCCCGCACCTCGGCGCGATCCGCGGCGCCGAGCCGGTCGCGCGCCAGCCGGGCCAGGGTGGCGTCGAGGCGGGCGGCGTCGGCCACCGGCAGCGCCAGGAGCGCTCCTCCGCCGGGGAGCGCCGCCGCGGCGGCGCCGCGCTCCGGGGCCAGGCCGGCCGAGGCCAGGCCGGCCGGATCCAGCGGGTCGAAGCCGAGCTGGTCCTTCAGGGCGGCCACCGGCTCGGCCAGCCCGGCCGCGGCCGGGATGGCGAGCGCCGTCCGCAGCAGCCCGCCGGCCTGGGCGGCCGCCTCGCCCAGGCGCGGCAGCAGGACCGCCGCCGGCGCGTCGCCGGGCAGCCAGCGCTCCGGCGGGACGGCGGCCGGCGCCGGGGCCCCGCAGCGGCCGCACCCCGCGGCGAGGAGCGCGAGCGACGCCGCCAGGGCCGTCCGTGGGCGCGGGCGCATGGGGACGATCTTCTTATCATGGTAAGGACACCGACCGTGATCGCCGCGCTCGAGGACGACGCCCCGCTGTGCCTGGACCAGTTCCCCGACTGGGGAGCCCTGCTGGGGCCGCGCGCCGGGCGGCTGGAGCTGGAGATCGGGTCGGGCCACGGCGGCTACGCCCTGGCCTTCGCGCGGGAGCGGCCCGAGGCGGCGCTGGTGGCGGTGGAGCAGCGGCGCAAGTTCGCCGACGAGCTGCGGGCGCGCGCCGGGGCCCGGGGCCTCGGGAACCTGGTGGCCATCTGCGGCGACGCCCGGGTGCTGGCGCCGCGCCTCTTCCGCGAGGGGTCGCTGGCCGCGATCCACGTCCACTTCCCCGACCCGTGGTGGAAGCGGCGCCACCACCGGCGCCGGCTGGTCGACGACGGGATGAGCCTGCTGCTGCTGCGGCTGCTCGCGCCCGGCGGCCTGCTCGACTTCCGCACCGACGTCGAGGCCTACGCCCGCGGGGCGGCGGAGCGGCTCGAGGCGGTGGGCTTCGCGAACCAGGCCGGCCCGGGCCGCTTCGCCGACCGGCCCGCCGGGGAGATCCCCTCCACCCGGGAGAAGCGCTACCTGGCCGGCGGCCACCCGGTGTGGCGGCTGCGGCTGCGGCGGCCGGCCGGCGGGTAGACCTCGCGCCGGGGCCGGTGCTATCAACGAAGCCCGCTTCCCCAGGGGCATTCCACCATGAAGAACCCCACCGCCGCCGAGATCCGCGAGGCCTTCCTGCGCTTCTTCGAGGAGCGCGGCCACCGCCGCGTCGCCTCCTCGGCGCTCGTTCCCCAGAACGACCCGACCCTGCTCTTCACCAACGCCGGCATGGTCCAGTTCAAGGACGTCTTCACCGGCCGGGAGCAGCGCGACTACCGCCGCGCCACCAGCGCCCAGAAGTGCGTCCGCGCCGGCGGCAAGCACAACGACCTGGAGAACGTCGGCTTCACCGCGCGCCACCACACCTTCTTCGAGATGCTGGGGAACTTCTCCTTCGGCGACTACTTCAAGCGCGAGGCCATCGCCTGGGGGTGGGAGTTCGTCACCAGCCCCCGGTGGCTGGGGCTGCCGAAGGACCGGCTCGCCGCCACCGTCTTCTCCGGCGAGGGCGGCCTGCCCTGGGACGAGGAGGCCTACGACCTCTGGCGGGCGCAGGGGCTGCCCGAGTCCGCCGTCCACAAGCTCGGCGCCAAGGACAACTTCTGGGCCATGGGGGACACCGGCCCCTGCGGCCCGTGCTCGGAGATCCACTTCTTCCAGGGCGCGGACATCCCCTGCGCCGAGGAGAAGGCCGGCGGGACCTGCCTGGGGGTGGCCTGCGACTGCGACCGCTGGCTGGAGATCTGGAACCTGGTCTTCATGCAGTTCGAGCGCGGCGCCGACGGCAACCTCACGCCGCTGCCCAAGGCCTCGGTGGACACCGGCGCCGGCCTGGAGCGCATGGCCTCGGTGGCCCAGGGCAAGCGGTCGAACTACGACACCGACCTGTTCCGCAGCATCATCCGGGCGGTGGAGCGGATCTCCGGCAAGGGCTACGGCCAGGATCCGGACGACGACGTCTCCATGCGCGTCATCGCCGACCACGCCCGGGCCACCACCTTCCTGGTGGGGGACGGGGTGCTGCCCTCCAACGAGGGGCGCGGCTACGTGCTCCGCCGGATCATGCGGCGCGGCATCCGCCACGGGAAGCGGCTGGGGCTGGAGCGGCCCTTCCTCGCCGAGATCTGCGGGGCGGTGCTGGACGAGATGGGCCGGGCCTACCCGGAGACGGAGCAGAACCGGGCCTTCGTGCAGAAGGTGGCCGCGCAGGAGGAGGAGGGCTTCCGGCGCACCCTGGACCGCGGCCTCGCCATCCTGGAGCAGGAGATGAGCCGCCTGGCCGCGGCCCGGGACAAGGTCATCCCCGGCCGGGTGGCCTTCCAGCTCTACGACACCTTCGGCTTCCCCCTCGACCTCACCCGGGTCATCGCCGGCGAGCGCGGCCTCCGCGTGGACGAGCCGGGCTTCGACCGGCACATGGCCGAGCAGCGGGCCCGCTCCGAGTGGAAGGGATCGGGGGCCGAGGCGGTGGGCGACCTGCACAAGCACATCGCCGCCGAGCTGGGCGAGGGCGCGTTCCTCGGCTACGAGACCACCGTGGCCGACGCCGAGGTGAAGGCGCTGGTGGTGGGCGGGGTCCGCGCCGCGGCGGCCCGCCGGGGCGACGCGGTGGAGCTGGTGGCCGCGGCCACCCCCTTCTACGGCGAGTCCGGCGGCCAGGTGGGGGACCACGGCACCATCCGCGGCCCGCGCGGCCTGGTGCGCGTCGCCGACACCGTCCGCCCGGTGCCCGGGCTCACCGTCCACGTCGGCGAGGTGGTGGAGGGGGAGATCGCGGTGGGCGACATCGTCTCCCTGGCGGTGGACGAGGCGCGCCGCGACCTGATCCGCGCCAACCACTCCGCCACCCACCTGCTCCACTACGCGCTGCGCGAGCGGCTCGGCGAGCACGTGAAGCAGGCCGGCTCGGTGGTGGCGCCGGACCACCTGCGCTTCGACTTCAGCCACTTCCAGCCCCTCGCCGCCGAGGAGCTCCGCGACGTGGAGCGGACCGTCAACGAGCTGGTCCGCCAGAACGCCGCCACCGACACCTCGGTGCTGGAGCTGGAGGAGGCGCGCCAGACCGGCGCCATGATGATCTTCGGCGAGAAGTACGGCGACCGGGTCCGGGTGGTGCGCATCGGCCCGTCCCAGGAGCTGTGCGGCGGCACCCACGTCCGGCGCGCCGGCGACATCTCCTTCTTCAAGATCTCCAGCGAGGAGTCGATCGCCGCCGGCGTGCGGCGCATCGTCGCCGTCACCGGCCCGGCGGCGGTGGAGCTGGCGCAGCGCACCGACGAGGAGCTGCGGCACGCCGCGGCCCTGCTCAAGGCCGGCGCCTTCGAGGTGGCCCAGAAGATCGAGCAGGCGCAGCGGCGGCTCAAGGAGCTGGAGCGGGCGCTGGAGGAGGCGCAGGGCCAGGTGGCGGCGGCGAGGTCGGGCGACCTGGCCGCCCAGGCGCGCGAGGTGAACGGCGTGAAGCTGCTCGCCGCCCGCGTCCAGGGGGACGGCAAGCAGCTGCGCGACCTCGCCGACAAGCTGCGCGACCGGCTCGGCAGCGGCGTGGTGGCGCTGGGCGCCGAGCAGGGCGGCAAGGCGGTGCTGCTGGTGGCGGTGACGAAGGACCTCACCGGGCGGCTGCGGGCCGGCGACCTGGTGAAGGAGGCCGCCAAGCTGGTGGGCGGCTCGGGGGGCGGCAAGCCCGACCTGGCCCAGGCCGGCGGCTCCGATCCCGCCGGCCTCGACCGGGCGCTGGCCCGGGTCGAGGAGCTGGTGGCCGCGTCCCGCTGACGGCGGGCGGAACGCGGATCGGCTCCGGCGTCAAGGGGGAGGCGATGATCGGCGCCGCCGCGGGGGCCGGCGCCGTTTGACCCCGGCGCCGGCACGGCCCTACCATTCCGCGCCGAGAGGATCGAGCCACGCACCAGATCGGGCAGAGACGGGAGATGGTGGCCGCCGCGGTGGTCGACCTGGCCGCGGCCCGGGGCGACCGCCGCCTCCGCGACGCCCGGTCCCGGCTCCGGGGCATGGCGGACGGCAACCGGCGCGCCCTGACCCGCCTCTTCCACAGCGGCCTGATCTTCACGCGCCAGGGGGCGCGGCTGGGCCGGGAGCTGCTGCTCGCCCACCAGCACCTGGTCCGCGTCGCCGACCTGTTCTCGCGCCTGGCCGGCCCCGGCGCGCACCCGGGGCGCGACGCCGACGCCGAGGCGCTCCACGGCCAGGTGCAGGTGCTGCTGGCCCGCACCGCCGAGCTGTCGGCCCGCTCCGAGGGGCTGCTGGCGCGCGAGCGCTAGGCGCCGGTCCCGCACCGGCCCGGCCGGCGGGCGCGGCGCCCTTGCCGCCGCCCCTCCGCCGGGTTACAGGTTCCTCCGCGATAACGGAGGAACCGATGCCCGCCACCGCCCGAGACCTGCTGGCCGAGAAGAACAGCTCGGTGGTCTACACCGTGGACGCCGCCACCCCGGTGGTCGAGGCCTGCCGGCTCATGGAGCTGAAGCGCATCGGCTGCCTCCTCGTCACCCGCGAGGCCCGGGTGGAGGGGATCTTCACCGAGTGGGACGTGGTGGCGCGGGTGGTGGCGGCGGCCCGCGACCCGGCCGCCCTCCGGGTCGCCGAGGTGATGACGCCCGAGGTGGTGATGGTGCCGGCCGACGAGCCCATCGACCGCCTGGAGGCGCTGATGCGGGCGCGCCGCTTCCGCCACCTGCCGGTGGCGGGGGAGAAGGGCCGGCTCCTCGGGCTGCTCTCCATCGGCGACGTCGCCGCCTGGCGCGCCCGGCCGGGCGCGGTGGCGGCCGACGCGGAGGCGGTCGCGATCTGACGCGCGGCGCGGGCGGGGGACGGCCCCGACCTACTCCGGGACGCCGTGGCCGCCCCGCCGCAGGAAGGCGGGGATGTCGTAGGCGTCCTCGTCCAGCGCCTGGAAGCCGCCGCCCTTCGC
>JAJZTO010000154.1:5011-6676 GCA_021848865.1 Myxococcales bacterium | reverse complement strand
GCCGCCCACATCTCCGAGGCGATGTGCTTCGGGCCGGAGCCCGATAACCGCAGCTGGATTTCGAGGAAGCTATGGCCAAGAAAAACGCATCTCAACTGACCATCACCTCCCGCGCCGAGGCGGAGGAGGCCCTCCGGCACGATCCCGCGAACGTGCCGGCGCTCGCGGTGCTGTCGGGCCTCGACAAGGAGGGCGCCCCGGCGCTCGCCCGGCGCGCGATCGAGGGCCACCCGGAGGACGCGCGCGCCTGGCTCCTGTTCGCGCGGTCCATCCCGGACGCGCACCGCGAGCGGCGCGTCGAGCCGCTGGTGCGGGCGGCGCGCGCCGATCCCACCAACGCCGTCGCGCTGAACGACCTCGCCTGGGAGCTGCTCGGGACCGGCCGGGCCACCGAGGCCCTCCCCATCGCCGCCAAGGCCGCCAGCCTCGCCCCCGGCCGGTCCGCCATCCTCGACACGCTGGCCGGCGCGCTGGAGGCGGTGGGGCGCTGCGCGGAGGCGCTCCGGGTCGAGCACCGCGCGGTGGACGTCCTCTCCGAGTCCACCGACGACGCCGCCCGGGCGCCGTACCTCGAGCGGATCGGCCGCCTGGAGAAGCGGTGCGGACCCCGCGCGGAGGCGCCCCCCGCGCCCGCCGCACCGCCGGCGACCCGCTGAGCCGCGGTCCGGCGCCGGGATCGCCCCTTCGCCCTGCCGGCGTCCCGCAGCGCCGGCTCAGCGCCGCTCCGCCTCCAGCCGCGGCAGGGGCTCGGGCATCTCCGCCAGGACCCAGGCCAGCACCGCCATCACCGCCACCTGCCGGCGCAGGGCGTCGGGATCGACCTTGTCGAGGGTGTCGGCGGCGGTGTGGTGGTAGTCGAAGTAGTGGCGGGTGTCGACGAGGGGCGCGAAGCTCGGCACGCCGGCGGCCTGCAGCGGCCCGATGTCGGCGCCGAGGTGCTCCCCGGGCGCCCGGTACTCGATCGCGCTCGCCCCCAGCGGCGCCAGCGCGTCGAGCACCGGCTTTAGCCGGCCGCGGGCCTCGGGCGGCAGGGCGGCGAGCAGGCCGAAGGGCCGGCCGGCGCCGGCGTCGCTCTCGATCGCGGCCACCTGGTCCGGGAGGCGATCCCGGACCGACGCGAAGTAGGCCTTCGCCCCGCGCCCGCCGTTCTCCTCGTTGGCCCAGGCGACGGCGCGGACGGTGCGGCGCGGCCGGAGGTGCAGGCGCGCCAGCAGCTCCACCACCCCCATCGCCGCCAGGGTGGGGCCGGCGTCGTCGTGGGCGCCGGGGGAGAGGTCCCAGGAGTCGAGGTGCCCGGACACGACCACGACCTGGTCCGGCGCCTCGCGGCCGCGCAGGTCGGCGAGGACGTTGTGGCCGTCGGCGTCGGGGAGCGTGCGCGGGGTCAGGGTGAGGCGCACCCGGACCGGCCCCCGCGCCGAGAGGCGCGCCAGGAGGTCGGCGTCCTCGGCGGCGAGCGCGGCGGCCGGCACCGGGGCCTGGCCCTCGTTCCAGCGCGTCACGCCGGTGTGCGGCAGCCGGAAGTCGGCGCCGCCCACCGAGCGCACCAGCACCGCCGCCGCGCCCAGCGCCGCGGCGCGCGCCGGCCCGGAGAAGCGGGCCGCGGCCGCCTGGCCGTAGGCGACCCCGGCGAGGCCGTTGTCGGCGAGCCGCGGGTCGAACCGG
>JAJZTO010000154.1:0-5001 GCA_021848865.1 Myxococcales bacterium | reverse complement strand
TCTCGAAGACCACGATGCGCCCGCGGGCCTCCGCGGCGCGCGCCGCCAGGTCGTCGAGGTCGCGGACGACGAGGACCGGCGCGGTGAGCCCCTCCGCAGGCGTCGCGCCCGAGCCGCCGAGCGCCGTGAGGTGGAGGCGCTGCTCCACCCCTTCCGGGCGCCCGGCCCAGTCCACCAGCTCGGCGCGCTCCTCGCCCCGCACCCAGTGGGGCACCCGGCACGGCTGCAGCGCGACCTCGGCCCCGGCGGCGCGCATGGCGGCGGCGAGGCGCTCGACCGCGGCCGCCGCGCCCGGCGAGCCCGACAGGCGCGGGCCGACGAGGTCGGTCAGGTCGGCGAGCTGCCGGTAGGCCCAGTCGCTGGCCATCGCCGCCTCGCGGATCCGCGCCACGGTGGCGGGGTCGACGTCGGGCGCGCCGGCGGTCACCGCCAGGGCGGCCAGGGCGAGCAGCATGGGGCGGGACCTCCTGCGCCGCGCGCCGCGGCGCGTCGCTCACACGAACAGGCTGGAGAGCGAGTCGGCCTGGTGGATGCGCTTGATGGCCTCGCCGAGGAGCTGGGCCACGCCCAGCTGGCGGATCTTGCCGCAGGCGACCGCCGCCGGGGCGAGCGGGATGGTGTCGGTCACCACCACCTCCTCGATGGGGCTCCTGGTGATGCGCTCCACCGCGGGCCCGGAGAGCACCGCGTGGGTGGCGTAGGCGTAGACCTTGGCCGCACCCTTGTCGACCAGGGCGTTGGCCGCCTGGGTCAGCGTGCCGGCGGTGTCGATCATGTCGTCGAGCAGCACCGTCACCTTGCCCTGGACGTCGCCGATGACGTTCAGCACCTCGGCCACGTTGGCCTTCACCCGCCGCTTGTCCACGATGCCGAGCTGGGCCCCCAGCCGCTTCGAGTAGGCGCGGGCCCGCTCCACGCCGCCGGCGTCGGGCGAGACCACCACCACGTCCTCGGACTGGCTGTCGAAGCGCGACTTCATGTGGTCGAGCAGCACCGGCGCCGCGTAGAGGTGGTCGAAGGGGATGTTGAAGAAGCCCTGGATCTGGCCGGCGTGCATGTCCATCGACACCACCCGGGTGGCCCCGGCCGCCTCGATGAGGTCGGCCACCAGCTTGGCGGTGATGGGCACGCGCGGCGCCACCTTCCGGTCCTGGCGGGCGTAGCCGTAGTAGGGGATCACCGCGCAGATGGAGCCGGCCGACGCGCGCTTCAGCGCGTCGATCATGATGAGCAGCTCCATGAGGTTGGTGTTGGCGTCCTGGCAGGTGGACTGGATGATGTAGGTGTCCATCCCGCGGACGTTCTCGCCGATCTCCACCTGGATCTCGCCGTCGGAGAAGCGCCCCACCTTGGCCTGCGACAGCGGGCGCTTCAGGAAGGCCGCCACCTGCTCGGCGAGCTTCCGGTTGGAGTTCCCCGAGAAGAGCATGTAGTCGGGCAGGTAGCCGTTGCCGTTGCCCATGGAAGTGCGTTCCTCCGGTGGCGGTTCGGGTGATGGGGACGAGACGCGCCTTCTACCAGAATGGGCTGACGCCGGGGGAAGGAGATCGACCCCGCCTCAGGGAACCGCGGCGGCGGCCTGGTCGACCGGCGCCCCGCGCCGCCGCTCCCGCTCGTACGCGCCGAGGATCACCCGCTCCATGCGCTCGCGGGTCTCGGTGTTGAGCGGGTGGGCGATGTCCTTGAAGCTGCCGTCCTTGCGCCGCTTCGCCGGCATGGCCACGAAGAGGCCGCCGCTGCCGTGGATCACCTTGAGGTCGCGCACCACGAAGCAGCCGTCCAGGGTGATGGTCACGTAGGCCTTGAGCTTCTCCTCGTCCACCGGGAAGACGCGGACCTCGGTGATCTCCATGGCGCCACCCCCGGCAGCCGCTGCCTGGTCCGCGCCACGTGGACCTCGAGCCCCGGCCCGCCAGCTCCGCGGAGGACGGTGGCCGCTCGCTCCGCCGCGGCGCGGCTCGCGAAGACCCCGAAGACCGTGGGACCGCTGCCCGACATGATAGCGGAAAGCGCCCCGGCCCCGGCAACGGCCCGGCGGAGCTCTTCCAGGGCCGGCCGGTGGGCGAGGCAGGGGGCCTCGAGGTCGTTCTCCAGCCGGACCACGGGCTCCAGGCCGGCGCTTCCCGCCCTCTTCCCGGCTCGGCGGGCTCGGTGCCGGACGTGCCCGGAAGCGGCTGGAAATCCGATGGTTACGGCGTATTTCCGGCTCCCGGCCCGCCGTCCGCGCGACTCGTCCAGCCAGCCGTACGCCTCCCCGGCGCGGATGGCCAGGCCGGGTCCCCCCGGGTAGGCGAGGACGAGGTGCAAGGGCGGCACCCGCGCGGGGGTGAGCCGCTCCCCGCGCCCCTCCGCCCAGGCGGCGCCGCGCCCGAGGAAGAAGGGGACGTCGGAGCCGATCGAGAGCGCCACCTCGGCGAGCGCGGCGGCGTCCCGGACCCGGTAGGCGCGCGCCAGGCAGCGGAGCACCGCGGCGGCGTCGGAGGAGCCGCCCCCCAGGCCGGCGGTCACCGGGATCCGCTTGGCGATCCGGACGGCGACCCGGTCGCGCACGCCGAAGCGGAGCCGGAAGGCCTCGGCGGCCCGCGCCGCCAGGTTGCCCGGCCCGTCGAGGTCGGGCCGGCCCGGGACGCGGCAGCGCACCGGGCCGCGGCGGCCGGGCGACACCCGCACCCGCACCTCGTCGCCGAGGTCGAGCGGTACGAGCAGCGTCGCCACCTCGTGGTAGCCGTCGGCCCGGCGCGGCCCGACGCGGAGCACCAGGTTCACCTTGGCGGGCGCGGCGGCGGCGAGCTCCACGGCTCCCCTCCTCACCAGACGCGGCAGATCCGCTCCCGGACCATGGGCTGCCCGGCGCGGCAGTCGAAGGCGCGGGCGAACTCCGGCATGTTCGCGAGCGGGCCGTCCACCCGCCAGCGCGGCGGCGAGTGCTCGTCGGTGAGGGCCCGCTGGCGCAGCTCCTCGGGCCGCTGGTTGGCGCAGGCCCACTGGGCGTACCCCACGAAGAAGCGCTGCGGCGGCGTCAGGCCGTCGACGGGCTCGAGCCGCTCACCGCGGGTGGCCGCCTGCCAGGCCGCCCAGGCCAGGATGGTGCCGCCCAGGTCGGCGATGTCCTCGCCCAGGGTCAGCCGGGAGTTCACCTTGATCTCGTCCACCACCGGGTAGGCGGCGAACTGGTCCACGATGCACTGGGCCCGCTGCTCGAAGTCGGCGGCGTCCTGCGGGGTCCACCAGTCCTTCAGGTTCCCCCGGGCGTCGAAGCGCCGCCCCTCGTCGTCGAAGCCGTGGGTCAGCTCGTGGCCCACCGTCCCGCCGGTGTCGCCGTAGCCGGGGGCCAGGTCCATGCGTGGATCCCAGAGCGGCGGCAGGAGCACGCCGGCCGGGAAGTTCATGTCGTTCATCGAGGCGTCGTAGTAAGCGTTCACCGTCTGCGGCGTCATCTGCCACTCGTCGCGGTCCACCGGCCGGCCGATCTTGCGGAGCTGCCGGCGCATCTCGAAGGCCGCGGCGCGGAGCACGTTCCCGGCGTGGTCGCGCCGGTCGATCCGCAGCGCGGCGTAGTCGCGCCACCGCGCCGGGTAGCCGATCTTGTCCTTCACGGCCGCGAGCTTCGCCAGCGCCGCCTGGCGCGTCGCCGGGCCCATCCAGTCCACCTCCTGGAGCCGCTCGCCCATCGCCTCCTTCACCAGCCGCACCATCCGGCCGGCGTCGGCCTTCACCGCGGGCGGGAAGACCCGGGCCACGAAGACCTGGCCCAGGGCCTCGCCTAGGTCGCGGTCCACCCCCTGGACGCAGCGGCGCCAGCGGGGCGCGAGCCGCTCCACCCCGCGCAGGAACCGGCCGTAGAAGGCGAAGCCCTCGTCCACGAAGGCGTGGGAGAGGGAGGGCGCCCGCGCCCGCACCAGGTGCCAGCGCAGGTAGACCTTCCAGGCGGCGAGCGGCTCCCGGGCCAGCTGCGCCTCCAGGGTCCGGAAGAACTCCGGCTCGGTGACGTCGAGCCAGGCGACCCGCGGGGCGCCGACCGCGCGCAGGTAGTCGTCCCAGCGGAAGGCCGGCGTCAGCGCCCGCAGCGCCGCGCGCGGCGTGCGGTGCCAGATCTTGCGCGGGTCGCGCCGCTCCACCCGGGTGAGCGAGCCCCGGGCGAGCGCGGTCTCGATCCGCAGCACCGTCCCGGCCCCGCGCCGCGCCTCGCCGGGGCGCAGCCCCGAGAGCGCCAGCATCCGCTCCACGTGCTCCCGGTAGCGCCGGCGGATCTCGACCGACCGGGCGTCCTGGAGCAGGTACAGGTCGCGGTCGGGCAGGCCCAGCCCGCCGGCGGCGGCGACCGCCACCACCTGCTCCGAGTCCTCGAAGGACTGCTGGCTGCCGAAGTCGAAGAGGCCGCCCGCCCCGGAGCCGTGGAGGCGGCCCAGGAGGCGCGCCAGCTCCCGCTTCGAGCCCAGGCCGTCGATGGCGCGCAGGTCCGGGCGCAGCGGGCCGGCCCCGGCCCGCTCGACCCGCCCCTGGTCCATGCAGGCGGCGAAGGCGTCGCCGATCTTCCGCTCCGCCGGGCCGCGGCGCGCGCCGGGCCGGGCCGCCTCCTCGAGCAGCCCCCAGAGGAAGCGCTGGACGTCGCGCTGGAGCTTCCCGTAGACGCTCCAGCTCGCCTGGTCGGGCGGGATGGGGTTGCGGCGCCGCCAGCCGCCGCAGGCGTAGGCGTAGAAGTCGGTGCAGGGGTCGGCCGAGCGGTCCATCGCCGAGAGGTCGAGCCCGGGCGTGTAGGGCAGCGCGGCGAGCGGCGCGTCGGCCTCGCCGGCCGCGGCCGGGACGCCCGGCGGCGCGGGGGCGGGCGCGCCGGAGGGGGGCGCGGCGGCCGCCGCGGCGGCGAGCAGCAGGGCGGCGGCGGCGGGCAGGGCGCGGATCATCGGGATCCTCCGGCGAGGGGCCGCGCCGGCGCGGCGCGGCGTGCCGCCGTTCTAGGCCGGGGCCCGCCCCGCGACAAGGGGCCGGCCGCGCGCCTTGCGG
>JAJZTO010000153.1 GCA_021848865.1 Myxococcales bacterium | reverse complement strand
TTCCGTTCTGGCCCGCGCCGGCCGGACGAATCGCCATCGCCATCCGGGCCTCTCTTGGGTATAACTACGCGCCCCTCGGCCCCCTCCCCCCCCGAGGATTGGTCACACCGGAGGTCTTTCCACATGCGTTTGCTGCTCGTCGTCGTCGCCGCGCTGGCCCTGGTGGCCTGCAAGAAGCCCGAGTCGCCCGTCCAGGCCGCTCCCGTGGCCGCGCCCACCGCCCCGGCCGCCGGCGCCATCACCGGCAAGGTGCTCGAGAAGACCGACGCCCCCCCGTACAGCTACCTGAAGCTGGCCACGGGCTCGGGCGAGGTCTGGGCCGCCGTCCCGCAGACCCCGACGGCCGTGGGCACCGAGGTCACGGTGGCCAACGCCTTCCCGATGAAGGACTTCGAGTCCAAGACCTTGAACAAGAAGTTCGAGCTCGTCTACTTCGGCACGCTCGGCGGCGACGCCGCCGCCGCGGCCCCGGCGATGCCGCCCATGGGCGGCCCCACGGGCGCCACCGGCAACGAGATGCCGAGCCCGGTCTCGATGGCGGCGCAGCACCAAGCCGCCGCCACCGCGCCGGCCGTCAAGGTCGGGAAGATCGCCAAGGCGGGCGGCCCCGAGGGCAAGACCGTCGAGGAGGTCTGGACGCACCGCACCGCCCTGAAGGAGAAGCCGGTGGTGGTGAAGGGCCAGGTGGTGAAGTTCTCGCCCGGCATCATGAACCGCAACTGGATCCACCTGCAGGACGGCACCGGCCACGCCGACAAGAAGAACAACGACATCACCGTGACCACCCAGGACGACGTCAAGGTGGGGGACGTCGTGACCGTCAAGGGCACGGTGCGGCTCGACAAGGACTTCGGCGCCGGCTACGCGTACCCGGTCATCATCGAGGACGCCAAGATCACGGGAAAGTAGGTACGTCCTCCCGCGAGGTCGCCGGCGAGATCTCCGCGCTCTGCGAGGACTGGGCGCGGGGGTTCCCGGAGGACGCCGCCCTCCGGGAGCGCTGCGCCGCGCGGCTCGAGGCGCTGCGGGCCCGCTTCCGGAGCGAGCCGGGCCTCTTCGATCCCGGGGGCATCGGGGCGCTGCGCGGCCTGGCGGCGGCGCTGCGCGGCGCCGGGCGCGCGCCGCCGCTGCGCGTGCTGCGCGAGGTCTTCGGCCACGCCGCCTTCCGCCCGGGCCAGGAGGCCATCATCGAGGCGGTGCTGGCCGGGCGCGACTGCGTCGGCGTCATGCCCACCGGCGCCGGCAAGTCGCTCACCTACCAGATCCCGGCCCGCGTCCTGGGCGGCACCACCCTGGTGGTGTCGCCGCTCATCGCCCTGATGAAGGACCAGGTGGACGCGCTGGAGCGGGCCGGCGTCCGCGCCACCTTCCTGAACTCGAGCCTGGCCCCGGCGGAGCGGCGGGAGCGGGTGCGCCGGGTGCGGGAGGGGGCCTACGAGCTGGTCTACGCCGCGCCCGAGGGGCTGGAGGCGTCGGTGGGGGCGGCGCTCGAGGGGCTGCGGCTCGCCGCCCTGGCGGTGGACGAGGCCCACTGCATCAGCCAGTGGGGCCACGACTTCCGCCCCGCCTACCGGAACCTCAAGGGGCTGAAGCGCCGCTTCGGCGTGCCGGTGCTGGCCCTCACCGCCACCGCCACCGCCGAGGTGGTGCGGGACATCGCCGACCAGCTGGGCATGGAGGCGCCGCTGGTGCTGCGCGGCGAGTTCTTCCGGCCGAACCTCAAGCTCCACGCCTACAAGAAGGGGGGCGCCGGCGCGGGCGGCCGGGGCGGCCTGACCGGGCGCGACGCGCTGGTGCGGCTGCTCGGCGCCCGCCGCGGCGACAGCGGCATCGTCTACTGCCTGTCCCGCAAGAGCACCGAGGAGACCGCCGCCTTCCTGCGCAAGCACCGGGTGCGGGCGGCGGCGTACCACGCCGGGATGGAGGCGGCCGACCGCGACCGGGTCCAGGACGCCTTCCTCTCCGGCGCCGCCGAGGTGGTGGTGGCCACGGTGGCCTTCGGCATGGGCATCGACAAGGCCGACGTCCGCTTCGTGGTCCACCGCGACATGCCGCGCTCGGTGGAGGGCTACTACCAGGAGATCGGCCGGGCGGGGCGCGACGGCCGGCCCGCCGACTGCGTCCTGCTCTACTCCTGGGCCGACGTGGCGGGCTGGGACCGGCTGGCGGAGGGCGGCGACCCGGCCCTGGTCCAGGCCCAGCGGCGCCAGGTGCGGGCCATGTACCGCCTGGCCGACGAGGCCCGCTGCCGCCAGCGCGAGCTGGTGGCGCACTTCGGCGAGCGCATCGAGGCCTGCGCGGCGAGCTGCGACCTCTGCACCGGCGCCGACCTGCTGGCCGACGCGCCGGGCGCCCCGGCCCGGCGCGCCGCGCGGGCGCGCCCGCGCCGGAGCCGGAGCCGTCAGAAGTAGGAGACGACGGTCTTCCCGCGGAAGCAGAGCTCCAGGTCGGCCTCCCAGGCCACCGCCGGCGGCGGGCCGCTGGCGGTGACGGTGAAGGCCATCGTGATGCTCCCGGACCGGATCATGCCGCCCACGTCCACGCCCGCGCCGGAGAGGGGGATGGAGGTCACCGGCCCCGCCGTCGCCCGGACGTAGTGGGCCGCCGGCGCCAGGCCCGGCCCCAGCAGCAGGTCGAGCCGGTCGATCCCGTCGAGGGTGACGCCCGGCGTGGTCGGCGTCAGCTTCCCGTCGAGCAGCTCGACCTCGGCGGTCGAGCCGCTGGTGCGCAGCAGCGGCGGGAGCTGCAACGGCGCCGACACCGGAGGCGTGGTGGCGGTCCCGGCGGCCAGGATGGGCGGCAGGCCGGTGACGTGCTGGACGAGGCAGAAGCGGTCCACCACCACCTCGGCGGAGAGGAGCGGGCCGCCGCAGGCGGCGAGGCCGAGGAGGGCGAGCGGGGCGAGCAGGCGGATGGGGCGCATGTCGGGGCTCACCAGAAGAAGAGGTAGAAGCCCGCGTTCACCGCGGGCGTGACGACCCGGATCTTGGGGTCGGTGGAGGTGAAGCGGGTCGCGCCGGTCTGGCCGGCCACCGCCGCCTGGAAGTCGTGCACGCCGGTCCAGACCCAGGAGAGCCCGGCGCGGAAGAACCAGGCGAAGCGGCGCGGCGAGCCGGTCTCCAGGCCGGCCTGCACCGAGACCCAGTCGTAGCCGACGCGCTTCAGGAGCGCCTTCTCGGTGTCGGTGAGCGTCCCGAACTTGCTCGCCAGCGCCCCGGCGTCGGCCTCGAAGGCGTGGCCGTACTCGGCCGAGATCGTCGGGGTGAAGATGAAGTGGAAGGGGATCGCGGTGACGCCGGCCCGCAGCCCGTAGCCGATGAAGTTGTAGGTGGGGCCGCCGTGGAAGCGCGCGAACCAGATCGGCCGGTACACCAGCGAGGCGCCGATGCCGTCGGGGAAGCCGCCGTCCACCTGCACGCCGAGGACCGGGTCGCCGGCGTCGGCCGGGGCCGAGGCCTGGACGCGCGCCGCCTCGGTGGCGGCGGTGGCGGTGGCCGGCGCGGGCGGGGGCGGGGGGATGGGCTCGGCGGTGGCCGGCGCCGCCGGCTTCTCCGGCTCCGGCTCCGGCGCCGGCGGCGGCGGCGGCGGGATGGGCAGCGCGGCGGCCGGGCGCGGCGGCGGGGGAGGCGGCGTCAGGGTCTGCTGGGCGAGCGCGGGGCCCGCCAGCAGGAGCGCGGCGGCGGTGGCGGCGAGTTTCATTGGACCCAGCGTGACAGATCCCGGGTCGCCGCGGTAGACACCCGGGACCGGATGGCACTCGCACCCACACTCTACGACTTCGACGTCCACCTCGCCGACGTCGACCGCGGCCTCGACGAGCGGCTGGCGTTCAAGGCGGCGCGCCACCCCTCCGAGTCGCTGGAGCGGCTCTGGCTGCGGGTGCTGGCCTGGTGCCTCTTCCACCGGGAGCGGATCGCCTTCGGCCCCGGCCTCTCCGAGCCCGACGAGCCGGACCTGCTGGCGGAGGATCTCACCGGGGAGCGGGTGCTCTGGGTCCGGGTGGGGCGCCCCGACCCGGAGCGGCTGCAGCGCGAGGCCGACCGGGCGCACCGGGCCCACGTCGCCGTGCTCTTCGACTCGCCGGCGCGCCTCGCCGCCTTCTGCGGCGAGGCCCGGGAGAAGCGCCTGCCGCGGCTCGGGCGGGTGGAGCTGGCCGCCGTCGATCCGGCGCTGCTCCGCCGGCTCGCCGCCGCGGAGGACCGGCGGTCCCGGTTCTCGCTCACGGTGGTCGGCGATCACCTCTACGTGGAGCGGGGCGGCGACACGTTCGACGGGCCGCTGACCAGGGAAAATCTGCAGCCCTGACGGTGGCTTGCAAAGAGGACTGGCGCGCCCCTCTTTCGTCCGCTAATTTCCGTACTATCTGGACCCGAAGAGTCCAGAAAGGCTCCAACGGGAAGGACGCAGGGAACGCCATGCTCCGCATGAGCAAGCTCACCGACTACGGCATCGTGCTCCTCACGCACATGGCCCAGGGCGGCGCGCCCCCGGTCCGGACCGCGCTGGAGCTGGCCCAGGCCTCGCGCGTGCCGGTGCCGACCGTCGCCAAGATCCTGAAGGGGCTGTGCCGCGCCGGCATCGTGGCCTCGCACCGCGGGCGGCGCGGCGGCTACCGGCTGGCGCGGGCCGCCGACCAGATCTCGGTGGCGGCCATCGTCGAGGCGCTGGAGGGGCCGGTCTCGGTCACCGAGTGCAGCGACGCCGGCGGCGCCTGCGCCCTGGAGCCGACCTGCGTCGCCAAGAGCCACTGGGGGCCCATCAGCCGCGCCATCCAGGGGACGCTGGAGCAGCTCCCGCTCTCGTCGCTGGGGCCCCGCCCCGTCACCATCGGCCGCGGCGCGCTGGCGCTCCCGGAGACCACGCCATGAGCCAGGACGCCCTCCGCGAGCTGACCGAGCAGCGGTACAAGTACGGCTTCGTCACCGAGATCGAGGCCGACCAGGCCCCGCCGGGCCTGTCGGAGGAGATCATCCGGCTCATCTCCGGGAAGAAGGGGGAGCCGGAGTTCCTGCTGCAGTGGCGGCTCAAGGCCTACCGGCACTGGCTGACGATGGTCGAGCCGCGCTGGGCGGCGGTGAAGTACGCGCCCATCGACTACCAGAAGATCGTCTACTACTCGGCCCCCAGGCCGAAGAAGCAGCTGGGCTCCCTCGACGAGGTGGATCCCGAGCTGAAGCGGGCCTTCGAGAAGCTGGGCATCCCGCTCGCCGAGCAGGCGCGCCTCGCCGGCGTGGCGGTGGACGCGGTCTTCGACTCGGTCTCGGTGGCCACCACCTACAAGGGGAAGCTGGCGGAGAAGGGGATCGTCTTCTGCTCCTTCTCCGAGGCGGTGAAGAACCACCCCGACCTGGTGGAGAAGTGGCTCGGCTCGGTGGTCCCGGCCGGCGACAACTTCTTCTCGGCGCTGAACAGCGCGGTCTTCTCCGACGGCAGCTTCGTCTACGTGCCCAAGGGGGTGCGCTGCCCCATGGAGCTGTCCACCTACTTCCGCATCAACGCCGAGAACACCGGCCAGTTCGAGCGGACGCTGATCGTCGCCGACGAGGGCTCGTACGTCTCCTACCTGGAGGGCTGCACCGCCCCCATGCGCGACGAGAACCAGCTGCACGCCGCGGTGGTGGAGCTGGTGGCCCTGCCCGGCGCGGAGATCAAGTACTCCACGGTGCAGAACTGGTACCCGGGCGACGCCGAGGGCCGGGGCGGCATCTTCAACTTCGTCACCAAGCGGGCCAAGGCGATGGAGCGGGCCAAGATCTCCTGGACCCAGGTGGAGACCGGCTCGGCCATCACCTGGAAGTACCCCTCCTGCATCCTCCAGGGCGACGACAGCGTGGGGGAGTTCTACTCGGTGGCCCTCGCCAACCACCGGCAGCAGGCCGACACCGGCACCAAGATGATCCACGTCGGCAAGCGCACCCGCTCGACCATCGTGTCGAAGGGGATCAGCGCCGGCCACGGGCAGAACACCTACCGCGGCCTGGTGCGGATGCAGAAGGGGGCCACCGGCGCCCGCAACCACTCGCAGTGCGACTCGCTGCTCATCGGCGACCGGTGCGGGGCCCACACCTTCCCGTACATCGAGGTGAAGAACCCCACCGGCCAGGTGGAGCACGAGGCCACCACCTCGCGCATCGCCGAGGACCAGCTCTTCTACTGCCGGCAGCGCGGCCTCTCCGAGGAGGACGCGGTGTCGATGATCGTCAACGGCTTCGCCCGCCGGGTGCTGAAGGAGCTCCCCATGGAGTTCGCGGTGGAGGCCCAGAAGCTTCTCGGAATGAGCCTGGAAGGCTCGGTCGGCTAGGCAGGGGGAACGACGGACATGCTTCGCATCCAGGGACTGAAGGCGCGCATCGGCGACAAGGAGATCCTCCACGGCCTCGACCTCGCGGTGAACGCCGGCGAGGTGCACGCCATCATGGGGCCGAACGGCTCCGGCAAGAGCACGCTGGCCTCGGTGCTGGCCGGGCGCGAGGTGGTCGAGGTGACCGCCGGCACCGTCACCTTCGACGGCCAGGACCTCCTGGCGCTGCCGGCCGAGAAGCGGGCCGCCGCCGGGCTGTTCCTCGGCTTCCAGTACCCGGTGGAGATCCCGGGCGTCGCCAACCTCTACTTCCTGCGCACCGCGCTCAACGCCATCCGGCGGGCGCGGGGCCAGGAGGATCTCGACGCCATGGACTTCCTGGCGCTGGCCAAGGAGAAGCTCAAGCT
>JAJZTO010000152.1 GCA_021848865.1 Myxococcales bacterium | reverse complement strand
GCTGGAGCGGGTCCTGGAGGTCTACAAGGCCCGGATCGGCGAGGTGGCGGAGGCCATCACCACCGAGATGGGCGCGCCGGCGGGCCTGTCCCGCAAGGCCCAGGCCGGCGTCGGCGTCGGCCACCTCACCGCGATGATCGACGTGCTGAAGAGCTTCCGGACGGAGGAGCAGCAGGGCTCCACCCGGCTGCTGCTGGAGCCGGTCGGCGCCTGCGGCCTCATCACCCCCTGGAACTGGCCCATCAACCAGGTGGCCGCCAAGGTGGTGCCGGCGCTGGCGGCGGGCTGCACCATGGTGCTGAAGCCCAGCGAGTTCTCCCCCTTCAGCGCCGTGATCTGGGCCGAGATCCTGCACCAGGCCGGCGTCCCGGCCGGCGTCTTCAACCTGGTGAACGGGCTCGGGACCACCGTGGGGGCGGCGCTCTCCTCCCACCCCGGCCTGGACATGGTCTCCTTCACCGGCTCGACCCGGGCCGGCATCGAGGTGGCCCGCGGCGCGGCCCCGACGGTGAAGCGGGTCCACCAGGAGCTGGGCGGCAAGTCGCCCAACGTCCTGCTGGAGGACTGCGACTTCTCCCGCGCCGTGAAGATCGGCGTGCTCCAGGTGCTCACCAACTCGGGCCAGTCCTGCGACGCCCCGACCCGGATGCTGGTGCCCGCGGGGCGCCTCGCCGAGGTGGAGGCGATCGCGAAGGCGACGGCGGAGGGGGCGGCGGTGGGCGACCCGCGCAACGAGAAGACCACGGTGGGCCCGGTGGTCTCGCGGATCCAGTTCGAGCGGGTCCAGGGCTACATCCAGAAGGGCATCGCCGAGGGGGCGCGGCTGGTGGCGGGCGGCCCGGGCCGGCCCGCCGGCCTGGAGCGCGGCTACTACGTCCGCCCCACCGTCTTCTCCGGCGTGCGCAACGACATGGTGATCGCCCGCGAGGAGATCTTCGGGCCGGTGGTGGTGGTCATCCCCTACCGCGACGAGGAGGACGCCATCCGGATCGCCAACGACACCCCCTACGGCCTGGCCGGCTACGTCTGGTCGGGCGACCCGGCCCACGGCCAGCGCGTCGCCGCCCGCATCCGCGCCGGCCAGATCCACCTGAACGGCGCCGGCCCCGACTTCGCGGCCCCGTTCGGCGGCTTCAAGACGTCCGGCAACGGCCGGGAGTGGGGCGTCCACGGCCTGCGCGAGTTCCTCGAGGTGAAGGCGCTGCTCGGCGCCCCCGCCTAGTCGTCCCACCTTCTTTTCCTTCCAGGAGACACCATGAGCGTGAAGAAGCTGTTCGACCTCGGCGGCAAGGTGGCGCTGATCACCGGCGGGTCCCGCGGCCTGGGGCTGCAGATGGCCGAGGCGCTGGGCGAGATGGGCGCCAAGGTGGTGCTCACCGCCCGCAAGCAGCCGGAGCTGGACGAGGCCACGGCGCGGCTGCGGGCCATGAAGATCGAGGTGGCCACGGTGGCGGCCGACCTCGGCAAGCTGGAGACCATCCCCGCGGTGGTCGACCAGGTGCTGGCCAAGGTGCCCACCGTGGACATCCTGGTGAACAACGCCGGGACCACCTGGGGCGCGCCGGCCGAGGACCACCCCTGGGATGCCTGGCGCAAGGTGATGGCGCTCAACATCGACGCCATGTTCCTGATGAGCCAGCAGATCGGCAAGCGCTGCATGATCCCGCGCCGCTCCGGCAAGATCGTCAACGTGGCCTCGGTGGCGGGCCTGGGCGGCAACCCCCCGGGGATGCAGACCGTCGCCTACAACACCAGCAAGGCCGCGGCCATCAACTTCACCCGGGCGCTGGCCGGCGAGTGGGGCGCCTACGACATCAACGTGAACGCCATCTGCCCCGGCTTCTTCCCCTCCAAGATGACCAAGGGGCTGCTCGGGGTGATCGGCGACGCGGTGGTGGCCCGCACCCCGCTCCACCGGCTCGGCGGCGACGAGGACCTGAAGGGCGCGGTGGTCTTCCTCGCCAGCGAGGCCTCCCGCCACGTCACCGGCCAGTACCTCGCCGTGGACGGCGGCGCCTGCGTGGCGGGATGACCCGGGTCCACGTCCTCCTGAAGAAGGAGGAGCTCGACGACCACCGCCTGCCCGGCAAGGTGGTGGTGGTGCTCGACGTCCTCTTCGCGACCTCCAGCATCGCCACCGCCCTGGCCCACGGCGCCACCGAGGTGGTGCCGACCCTGGACGGGGAGGCGGCGCGCGCCGAGGCGGCCCGGCGCCCGCCCGGCTCCTTCGTGCTGGCCGGCGAGCTGAACGCCGCGACCCTGCCCGGCTTCGCCCACCCCACCCCGCTGGCGCTGGTGGCGCAGGGCCTGGCGGGCCGCTCGCTCATCTACTCGACCACCAACGGCACGGTGGCGGTCCGTAAGGCCGCCGGCGCCGGGCGGGTCTACGCCGCCTCGCTGCTGAACGGCCGCGCGGTGGTGGACCACCTGGTGCGCCACGCCGCCGGCGAGACGGTGCTGCTGGTCTGCGCCGGCTCGGCCGACGCCTTCAACCTCGAGGACTTCTACGGCGCGGGCTACCTGGTCTCGCTCCTGGCCGGCGCCGGCCCGGCCGCTCCCGACCTCACCGACGCGGCGCAGGCCGCGCTCCTGCTCCACGAGCGCGCCGACGCGCTCGACTGCCTCTCCCGCAGCCGGGTGGGCCGGATGATGCTCGAGCGGGGCCTGGAGCGGGAGGTCGCCTACGCCGCCCGGAAGAGCCCGCTGGACGTGGTGCCCGTGCTCCGCGACGGGCGCCTGGAAGCCGCCTGACCCTTCTTCCCCGCGGCAGCCTTCGCGGGACCCACGCCGAGGAGCCCGCCGATGAACACCACCCACTACCCCGTCTGGCCCAAGGGCCAGCCCTTCGAGCTCACGCCGCCGGCCACCAGCGTCTGGGCCAACCTCGAGATCTCCGCGCGGCGCTACCCCGACCGCGCGGCCACGCTCTTCTACGACTCGGCGATGAGCTACGCCCGGCTCCGCGAGGACGCCGAGAAGATCGCCGGCTGGCTGCAGCGCGAGGGCGGCGTCCGCAAGGGCGACCGGGTGCTGCTCTACATGCAGAACTCGCCGCAGTGGATCGCCGCCTTCTACGCCATCCTCCGGGCCGACGCGGTGGTGGTGCCGGTGACGCCGGCGCTCATCGCCGACGAGCTGCGCTACTTCATCGCCGACAGCGGCGCCAAGGTGGCCGTCGCCGCCCAGGAGCTGCTGCCGCGGATCGCGCCGCTGGTCGGGACGACCGGCCTCTCCCACCTGCTGGTGGCCACCTACTCCGACGCCCTCGGCGCCCCCACCGAGCTGGAGGTGCCCGACTTCGTCCGGGCCCCGCGCGCCGTCCCGGCGCAGCCGGGCGTCACCGCCTGGAGCGCGGCGCTGGCGGCGGGCCACGCCCCCGGCCCGACCACCGCCGGGCCCGCCGACCGGGCGGTGATGCCCTACACCTCCGGCACCACCGGCAAGCCCAAGGGCTGCGTCCACACCCACCGCGCGGTGATGTTCACCGCGGTGGCCAGCGTGGCCTGGATCGGCGCGCTCACCGCCGACGCCATCGTGCTCGCCTCGCTCCCCTTCTTCCATGTCACCGGGATGCAGTCGGTGATGAACGGCTCCATCTTCGCCGGCCACACCCTGGTGATCCTGCCGCGCTGGGACCGGGAGGTCGCCGCCCGCCTCGTCGCCCGCTACCGGGTCACCTCCTGGGTGAACATCTCCACCATGGTGGTGGACCTCCTCGCCCACCCCCGGCTCGGCGAGCTGGACCTGTCGAGCCTGCGGGTCGTCACCGGCGGCGGCGCGGCCATGCCGGCGGCGGTGGCGCAGAAGCTCAAGGAGGTGACCGGGCTCGACTACATGGAGGGGTACGGCCTCTCCGAGACCATGGCCCCCACCCACATCAACCCCTTCCTGCGCCCGAAGCGCCACTGCCTCGGCATCCCCATCTACAGCGTGGACGCGCGGGTGGTGGACGTCGAGACCTCGGTGGAGCTGCCCCGCGGCGGCACCGGCGAGATCGTCATCCACGGGCCGCAGATCCTCCTGGAGTACTGGAACGACCCGGCCAAGACCGCCGAGTCCTTCCTGGAGCTGGACGGGAAGCGCTTCTTCCGCACCGGCGACCTGGGCTTCATCGACCAGGAGGGCTACTTCTTCTTCTCCGACCGGCTGAAGCGGATGATCAACTGCAGCGGCATGAAGGTCTGGCCGGCCGAGATCGAGGCGCTGCTCTACGGCCACCCGGCGATCCAGGAGGCCTGCGTCATCTCCTCGCCCGACGCGTACCGGGGGGAGACGGTGAAGGCGGTGCTGGTGCTGAAGCCGGGCGAGGCGGTGAGCGCCGAGGCGCTGGAGGCCTGGTGCCGCGAGAAGATGGCGGCCTACAAGATCCCGCGCCTCTTCCAGTTCGTCGAGGCGCTCCCGAAGTCGCCGACCGGCAAGGTGGCCTGGCGGCAACTTCAAGAGAAGGAAGCGGCGGCCGCGGCGAAGCGGAGCTGAACCGGCGGGCGCGGCGGCGGCCGGGCGGGCGCGATCCGCCCGCCGCCCACGCTCCCGCTCCGGCTCAGAGCACCAGCTCGACGAGGTGCGGCCCCGGCTCGGCCAGGGCCCGCCCCAGCGCCTGCCGCAGCGCCTCGGCGGTCTCGACGCGCACCGCCGCGACGCCCAGTCCCTGGGCGAGGCGGACCCAGTCGAGCGCCGGGCCGGAGAGGTCGGTGAGGGAGCGGGTCTTCGGGCCCGGCTGCGTCCGGCCGGCCCGCTCCAGCTCCACCTGGAGGATGCGGTAGGCGCGGTTGGCGCAGAGCAGCGTCACCACGTGCAGCCCTTCGCGCGCCTGGGTCCAGAGCGACTGCAGCGTGTACATCGCCCCGCCGTCCCCCTGGAAGTTCAGCACCGGCCGGTCCGGGCAGGCGACGGCGGCGCCCACCGACAGCGCCGGTCCCATGCCGATGGCGCCGCCGGTGAGGGTGAGCAGCGTGTGGCGCGGGCTGGTCGCCGCGGCGTGGAACCAGGAGAGGCCGGTGGTGGCCGACTCGTCCACGACGATGGCCCCCTCGGGCTGCGAGAGGGCCAGCGCCGCCCCCACCGCCTCCGGGGTGAGCTTGCCGGTGGGGGCCGCCGGCGGGTCGCGCCGGAAGGCCAGGTGCGGCCCCGCGGGCGGCGCGTCCAGCGCCGCCGCGAGCGCCTCCAGCGCCGCCTCGACCTCCTCCTCCGGCTCGGCGAGCAGCGCCGCGGCGCAGCCCTCGGGGACGAGCCGGCTCGGCAGGCCCGGGTAGCCGAAGAAGGCCACCGGCTCGGGCGCGCCGGCCAGGACCAGGTGGCGCAGCCCGCCGAGGAAGGCGAGCGCCCGCTCCGGGAAGTAGGGGATGCGCTCCAGCCGCGGCAGCCCGGCGCCGCGCTCCACCCGCGCCGGGAAGCACTCGGCGACCACCCGGCAGCCGGTCCGGGCGGCGACGCGGGCGGCGGCCCACTGGCCGCGCTCGGAGAGGGCGCGCGCCCCGAGGAAGAGGGCGGCCGGCGCGCCGTCCCGGAGCCGCGCCGCCACCGCCTCGACCCGCGCGGCCGGGACCCGCGCCGGCGCCGGGGCCGCGAGCGGCTCCACCGGCCCGTGGGCCTCCCCGGCCTGGCAGTCGGCGGGGACGATCAGCGTGGCGACGCCGCGGGCCGCCGCGGCGACGGCCTCGGCCCCGTCCTGGGCCAGCCCGGCCGCCGAGGCCGCCGTCCGCACCCAGCGGGAGACCGGGCGCGCCAGGGACTCGATGTCCGAGGTGAGCGGGGCGTCGGCGGCCCGGTGCCAGGTGGCCTGGTCGCCGACCAGATTCACCACCGGCGAACGGGCCCGGCGGGCGTTGTGGAGGTTGGCGACGGCGTTGGCGAAGCCCGGCCCGAGGTGGAAGAGCGCCAGCGCCGGCCGCCCGGCCATCCGCCCGTAGCCGTCGGCGGCGCCGCTGCACACCCCCTCGAAGAGCCCGAGCACCGCCCGCATCCCCGGGACCGCGTCGAGCGCCTCGACCAGGGCCATCTCGGTGGTGCCGGGGTTCGCGAAGCAGACCTCGACCCCCGCGGCCCGGGCGGTGTGCAGCAGGGCCTCGGCGCCGTTCACGCCAGGCCCTCCCCGGGTCCGGCGGCGGGGCGCATCAAGGCCTCACCACCAGCTTGCCGTGGGCCCGGCGCTCCAGGAGGTCGGCCATCGCCCGCGGCACCTCCTCGAGGCGCAGCCGCTCGGTGATCGCCGGCTTCAGCTGGCCCGCGGCGATGGCGGCGGCGATGCGGCCGAGCTGCGCGGCGCTCTCGGCGCGCCGGTGCTGCGACCAGTCCCCCCAGTAGACGCCCACCAGCGAGCGCTCGTTCAGCAGCGCCAGGTTGAGCGGGATGCGGGGGATCTCGCCGGAGGCGAAGCCGATCACCAGGAAGCGGCCGTCCCAGCCCAGGGCGCGGAGCGCCACCTCGGCCATCGGGCCGCCCACCGGGTCGTAGACCACGTCCAGGCGGCGCTTGGCGGAGAGCTCCTTGAGCCGCTGCCGGAGGTCCTCGGCGGCGTAGTTCACCAGCTCGTCGGCGCCCAGGGCCCGGCACACCTCCAGCTTGGCCGGGCTGGAGGCGGCGGCGATGACCCGCGCCCCCAGCAGCTTGCCGATCTCGATCGCCGCGGTGCCGACGCCGCCGGCCGCGCCCAGCACCAGCAAGGTCTCGCCGGCCTGGAGCCGGCCGCGGTCGGCCAGGGCGTGCATGG
>JAJZTO010000151.1 GCA_021848865.1 Myxococcales bacterium | reverse complement strand
GCTCAAGACGTTGGCCATCCGGGCGAGGGGCCATGCCCTCCCGCCCTCGTCAACGTCCCGAGTCCTCAGCTCCGTTGGCCGGTTTTCAGACGTCCATCACTGGCCGGTTTTGCCCGTCCACCGAGGCGCGAACACCTGCGGCGTCACGGACGCAGTCGAGAAGGTCGCGGTCTCGGTGGGTCCGATCGGCGTCACCGGCGAGCAAGCGTACCTGGTCGCCGTGTCGCCGATCCGGTGCGCAGCCCAGCCGGCGGTCCAGCCGCCCGCGCATGGGAAGGGCGCTCCCTCGGCGTTCGGAGCTCCGCCCGTGTAGGTCTGTGCCCAGTACGTCGCCTGGTAGAAGGTGAACCCGTCGATGTAGTGGGGCACCGCCGCGTTGGAGTTGTCGATCACGGGGTTGACCGGGTCCTCGGTCCAGGACTGCCGCGGCCAGGTCTCGACCATCTGCCACGAGCCGGTGGCGGCCTGCGCGAAGTCCGCGGACAAGGCAACGGGCAGCGGCGAGGGGTTACTCACGATGAACCGGAGGACTCGCACCGCGCCTCTGAAGAAGTTCGGCGAGGTTGTGTCCCAGAGCGTCGAGTATGTGTCCACTCCGGCGGTGGCTCCCCCGACCTTGTATGGATAGGTGCCCCGCAGGTCACCGAGGCCTGGGTAGGCGGTGTCCTCCACCACCGCCAGGGGCGGCCCGACGACGTGGAACGTGAAGCCGAACCCGCCCACGGACGACGCGTTCCCCGCGGCGTCGGCGAGGTTCAGGGTCACCGCCAGGGAAGCGGGCCCGGAGACCGTCGCGAGCGCGGGGATGGTCTCGGTGGAGAGCGGCAGGTCGAAGTAGAGGGCCTGCGGGACCACCGTGGGGCTCGGCAAGAGGTCCCCGCTGGCGGGCGGGACCGGGCCGCACAGGGGGCAACTCATGGCGACCCGGAACCTCGCGGAAGCGATGGGCGAGTCGGTGCTCGGGTTGAAGGGCACGTAGAAGCGAAGGACGGGAACGTTCGCCCCGTTTGTCGTCTCGAGCTCGCCCGCATCGGGCGGACCGCCCGCGGAGAGGCGGGTCGCGGCCTTGTAGACCTGGCCGCCGTTGGGCAGCGCGACCTTGGGAGCAGTCGAGTAGACCGCCGGAACGATGGCGAAGAGGCTCGGCCCCTGGGCGATCGTCATCCCCCGCTCGTCGTAGTAGGAGGCGAAGGCGCTGTCGTAGATGGCCGTCGGCGGATCCGGGTCCCGGACCGCGTCGATCACGAGCCGGTAGGGTGCCGCGAGGTCGAGGCCGCTGTTCGGCGCAGGCTCGGCCAGGTCCTCGGCCCAGACGGTGACGGTGTTGTGGCCCACGGAGGGCAACGGCACGTCGATATGCCAGGCGCCGTCGGCGAGGGTTCCGGTCTGCCTGGCGGCGCCGGCCTGGGCGTAGACCGCCTTGACGCCGCTCGGGTCCTTGGCGCTGACGGTGAGCGAGAGGATCGTCGAGCCCAGGTAGCGAGGAGGCTCCACGACGAACGCCAGCTCGGGCGGCGTCCTGTCGAGCGGGTCGAAAGGCTCGGTCGGGGCGGAGCCGAAGAGATCCGAGGTGTCCTCGGTCATGGACTTGAACACCTGCGCGCTGGCGAGATCGGCGTCGGTGATCCCGCTCTTGTTCTCGACGACGTTCCGGACCCATGTGAGGAGCGAGACCGCGAGCGGCCTGCGGAGGAAGTCGGTGCCGAGCTTCACCGGTGTGCTCCCCGCCGTGTGGATCACGCGGCCACCCTGCCCGATCCCATCGAGCCGCCCGTCCGCGTCCAGGTCCTCCTCCAGGAGCTGGGCGAGCGTGGGCGCCGTGAGCCCGCCCGGCCCTGCGCTGTAGCCGGCGAGGACCGCCGTGTCCTTCGCGAGCTGGTTCAGGGCGACGTCGAACAGGGCCGCGAAGGCCACGTCGACGAGGCTCTGGGCGGTGGTGGTCAGGGGCGCGGGGACGGATGACCGGAGGGTCCCCGGGCCCCAGGCTGCTGCCGCCTTGGTGACGTGCGTGACGAAGAGGGGGTCGCGCGCCTCCAGCGCGGCCGTGATCGTGGTCCTCCCCGGATGCGACGAGTGTAGGCCGCGTGCGTAGGCGAGCGCGGCGTGGTCGGCGAGGGTCGTGAGAAGCGTCACCGGGACGACCGGCGCGCCGGATCCGAACCTCGCGACATAGGAGGAAAGGACGAAGGTGGAGGGGATCTGGATTGCGGCAGGAGAGCCCGTGCCGTCGGGGGGCGAGGTAGGGTCGGGGTAGAACAGAGCCGGCCCGCTCGCCACGATCTGCACCGGTCCGGAGTAGCTCCGGAGGGTGACGGTGACCCTGCCGGACTCGTCCGTTGGTCCCGCCGCACCGAGGACGCCTCCTCCGCCGACCGAGGTGTCCACCTCGCCCCTCCCATCGCTGATCGCGTAGACGGTGACGAGCGCTCCCGACACCGGGTTGCCGGCACTGACGCGGACCTCGATGGTCGAGGGGACCTGCGTTGAGCCGACCTGGGAACCCCCACCGCAGCTGCTCGACGCGAGAGCCAGCGGTACGGCGAAAGCAACGGCGGCAATGCGAACTGCGCCTTCCATGCTGCACTCCACGTCCGGAGCGGCTCGCCCCGGGGTTTCACCTATCGCGTGGGCAAAACCGAGTCCCTGTCGGGTGGCCGGGGCTCCCCAAGTAGGTCCTGCCGAATGAAGTCACGCAGCGTCCGTAGCTCCGAAAGGGGTGGCGGGGGCAGAACCAGTCGTCTCGCGCAGGAAGCGTTGTGCGCGGCCACGGCCCTCGTCGCCGCATTGAAGGCCTCGGCAAGCGCGTTGTAGCCGTCGCGAACCTCCCGGACGCGGCGGTCGTCGAGGAACAGGGTTCGACGGCTGGCGGGGGCGGCGGGCGGCCGCGTCGCGGGCGCCGCCGTGGCTCCTTCCCGGATGAAGGAGGCTAGGGCCGGAGCGGCCTCGTCGAAGGTCAGGACGCGCACGCGGAACCGGCCGTCGCTCTGCCGGCCGGCCGCGCCCACGATGGCCTTCTCCACCCGCTTCCGCCGGGCGGCGGAATGGACCAGGAAGACCAGCACCGGGAAGAACCCGTCGCCGAAGGTGCGCGCGTACCAGGTGGTGGGGCCGTCCCCGGCCAGGGCGGTGAAGTACTGCGCGTACCGCTGCAGCTTGTGCAGGACGGCCCCATGAGCTTGAGGGTTGGCGGTGGCGATGCTGTGCGCCCCCGTCTCGGCCTCGAGGAACAGGCGGCGCCGGTGGCCCGGGAGCTCGAGGATGGCGTCAGGCTTCAGGACGGCATTTGCGAGCAGGTTGGTGTGCCGCTGGAGCATCTGGAAGGCGAGTTCCTCGTCTTCCTCGCAGAGCCAGCGGAAGGGAAGGTCCGCGAAAGTGGCCTCCGGCGAGCGGCGGAGCGCCAGGACGAGCCCGACGAGCACGTCGTTGAGGCGCAGGGCGTGCTCGAGGAACTGGTGCGCGACGTCGCTCGCCGCCGGCGGGCGCAGGTAGGGGACGATGGTCTCCGCGACCGAGCGGCCGAAGGGCGAGAGGGTCCAGACCGGCACGGCGATTCCCTTCGGCCGCTGGTACTCCAGCCGGCGCAGATAGGCCTCGTCTCCGGGGCCGTCCCCGCGGGTGGAGAGCTTGCGCAGGCGGCGGAAGAGGATGGAGCTGTGCCGTTCCTGGGCGAGAAGCCGCTGGAGCTGCGGCCGCGACGCGTACCGGGCCATGCCCAGGAAGCCGATGATCTGGCGATCCCGCTCGGTGAGCACGGCGCCGCGTGGGCTAGGCATGGCCGGGTTCCTGGCGCGTGGCCGTGGCGGTCCGGGCGAGTTCGGCGCGGAGGGCGATGATGTAGAGCTCGAGCCGCCGGGCGATCCGCTGCTCGAAGAGCGCCCGAGGGAGCCCGGGCCGCATCGCCGAGACGAAGGTCCGCAGGTCGCGGACGATGAGGAGCTTCTGCTCCACCGAGAGGCCGCGCAGCCCGGTCGCCGGGGCGCGGCCGGAGATGGCGCGCTCCAGCAGCCACTCGGTGAGCGGCTTTGCTGCGTCGAGCAGGCCGGCGAGCCCGTGCGCCCCGTGGGCGCGGATGAATGTGTCGGGGTCGGCACCGGCCGAGAGGCGTGCCACGCGGGCGGCGAGGCCCGATCGGAGGAGCGCCGGAGCCAGGCGCGCCGGCGCCTCGACGCCGGCCGCGTCGCCGTCGAGGAGCAGGACCACCTCCTCGCAGCCGCACCGCTGGAGGAGGGCGAGCTGCTGCTCGCCGAGTGCCGTCCCGCCGGCGGCCACCACCTCGCGGACCCCCGCCTGGTGCGCAGCCACGGCGTCCACGTACCCCTCGACGAGCAGCGCTCGCCGCGTGGCCCGGATCGCCGCCTGTGCCTCCAGTAGCCCGAAGAGGAGGCGCCCCTTCCTGAAGATGGGCGTGTCCGGGCCGTTCATGTACTTGGGCTCGGCCTGGCCAGGTCCGGCTGCGACGAGCCGGCCAGCGAAGCCGATGACCCGGCGGTCGAGCTGCGCATAGGGGAAGAGCAGGCGCCCGCGGAACCGATCGAAGGGACCCTCGCCGTTCTTGGAGGTGCAGAGGAGGCCGGCCTGGGTCAGCTCCTCGGTGCTGAAGGCCGCGAGGGAGGCCTGCAGGTCGTGCCAGTCTCGCGGTGCCCATCCCAGGCGGAACTCGCGCGCGGTCGTCTCCTCGATACCTCGGCTCGCCAGGTAGCGCCGCGCCTCGGCCCCGGAAGGCCCCCAGAGGTTCTGGACCCAGTGAGCGAGCGCGGCCTCGCAGGCGCGCTCGAGCCCCTGATGTCCAGGACCGGCGGACGGTGACGCCGCGGGTGTGCCGTCCGGGATGATTACGCCGACCTCCGCGGCGAGCTCGAGAGCCACGGTGCGGAAATCCTTCCCCTCGAAGCGCTGGAGGAACTCGAAGGCGTCTCCCCGGGCGCCGCACCCGAAGCACTTGAACCGCTTCGAGTCCGGGTAAACGCGGAAGCTCGGCGTCCGATCGGCGTGGAACGGGCAGGAGGCCGAGAAGGAGCTCCCCGACTTCCGGAGCTCGACGCGCCGGCCGATGACCGCGATCGGATTGACGCGGGTGCGGATCTCCTCGATGACCTCGGCGGGGATCATGGCAGGCCTCCGCCCGCCGGCGGCATGTCGAGCTCGCCCTGGCCGGGAACATCCTCCAGCTCGGCCGCGCGGCAGTACCAGCGCCGGGGGAATCGCAGATCGCTGTCGGCGGCGCATACGATCACCCGACCCGTCCGTCCTCGCGGGCCGACCTCGAAGTCCTCGGCGACGACTGGCGTTCCCCTCGCGTCCCGGTACGTCGCGCCCAGCTTGATGACGGCCTTGGGGGTGGCCGCCGTTCCCCTGCGCTTGCTCATTCGGACCTCCGTTCCTCGCTGCCCGGCTCGGGGGCGGCGGTGACGAATCGCTCGTACAGCCGCAGCCCCCGCGCGCCGTCCTGTCGGTTTGCGGGCAGGTGGTAGCTGGCCTGCAGGGGAGGGAGCTGGCCGTAGCAGACCGGGTTCAGCGTCGAGTCCGTGTACAGGAAGCCCTGCCCGTAGCGGGCCAGGTTCTTGATGCTGTTCGGGTGGAGCCGGTACGACTCGACGACGCGCGTCGAAGCCTCGCCGGTCGCGAGCGAGGTGAAGAGCGGACCGCGCGACTCCCTGACCGTCTTCACCACCTCCTGGTGCGTCCCGATGCTCCTCGCGACCATCTCGCACAGGGCGGGGTTGTCCTGATTGAGGACGTCCTTGATGCGGGTGTTGTCCCAGACCGCATTGGCGAACTCGCGGCTCACGAGCTCCAGGTCGGCGAGCGACTGGTGGGCAACCGTGAACTGGAGGTTGGCGTCGCGGAGCTGGTTCAGCGAGTCCACGAACGTGAGGTCGGCGAAGCGGCCGAACTCGTCCACCACCACGCTGAAAGGGCGCTGGTTCCGCCTCGACCGGAAGACCTGGCGGAGGCTTCCCTCCTGCTGGATGTCCATCAGGAAGACCTTGCCGAGGGAGGGCGCCTGGATCTTGAAGAGGTTCGAGGGGAGCTGGACGTAGACGATGAGGTTCTTCTCGAGGACGTCGCGCACGACGATGTCCGGGGCATAGGCGTTGACGAGCGGCGCCTGGAACTTGTCCACGGCGCCGACGAGGCCGGACAGCGCTTTGTGGATCTCGTGGCCGAGCCGGTCGGCCTGCGAGTCGATCTCGCGCGCCGCCTCGCGGTCGAGTGAGCGCGCGGCGCAGTGGTCGAAGGCGCTCCTCCAGGCAGGGTCCCTGGCGCCGATGCCCTTCAGACAGACGGCCACGTCCCGCATCGTGAAGGGGAGGCCCTGGCCCGAGGCGTCCACCATGCCGTGCAGGAGCCGGCACAGGTTGATGAACATGATCTGGGCCTGGACGTTGTAGTAGCGGTTGTCGCCGAGGGGCAGGACCGAGAAGACGCGCTCCGCGACGACCACCGGGTCGCCGCCCGGCCTGCCCGGCGAGCGCGGCTCGACCCAGACCATGTTGTAGGTGTGGCTTTCGATCGAGGGCTGGTTCCAGGCCGGGAGGGCGAAGATTCGCAGGTCCCGCTCGCGCCCGGCGACCTGGGCGATGGCCTTGATGGTGCCGATCTCCTCGTCGCTTCCCTTTCCGGAGATGACGACGCACCCCTTGCCCGCGAGCGCGTCCTGCAGCACCTGCGGCCAGAGGACCCCGTGCGTCTTGCCGGAGCCGGTCTTGCCGACCACGTGGCGGTGCGTCGTCCGCTGCCGCTCGTCGAGGTAGACCGGCTCCCAGCGCCAGCCCAGAAGAGAGC
>JAJZTO010000150.1:3207-6876 GCA_021848865.1 Myxococcales bacterium | reverse complement strand
CGTCGTTTTCACGTGGAAAATCGAGCACGAGCACGCGCGCCGTCGCGCGAGTAGACTCGGGCATCACGGGACCGATGATCGACCTGCGCCGACAGAGCGACCGAACGCGCGCCGAGTTCGAGTCGCTGGTGCAGCAGCACCTCGACACCCTCTACGCCGCCGCGCTCCGGCTCACCCGGGACGGCAAGGACGCCGAGGACCTGGTGCAGGACGCGGTCCTCCGGGCCTACCGCTTCTTCGACAAGTTCGAGCGGGGCACCAACTTCCGTGCCTGGATCTTCAAGATCCTCACCAACACCTTCATCAACCGCTACCGGCGGGTGGTGAAGGAGCGCTCGCTGGTGGACGGGCCGGAGACCGAGGCGGTGACCGAGCAGTTCGTCTCGCGCGAGGCGACGGAGCAGGCCGCCGACCCGGAGCGCCACTTCCTCGACCAGCTGGTCTCCGACGACGTGGTGAAGGCCATCGACGCGCTGCCCATCGACTTCCGCATGGTGGTGATCCTCGCCGACCTCCAGGAGTTCTCCTACAAGGAGATCGCCGACATCCTCGCCATCCCGGTGGGCACGGTGATGAGCCGGCTCTTCCGCGGGCGGCGCCTGCTGGAGAAGGCGCTGCTCGCCTACGCCGCCGAGGCGGGCCACCTGGCGACCCGCGCCGACGGCAGCATCGACCTCGAGGCCGCCCGGCGCCGCCGGGCCAAGTGACGCCATGACGCTCGACCCCTTCCGCCCCGCCATGGACTGCGCCGAGATCGGGCGCTCCGCCGAGGCCCTGCTCGACGGCGAGTTCGACGAGCGGGAGCGGGCCGAGGCAGAGGCCCACCTCTCCGCCTGCGACGGCTGCCGCGGGGCGGTGGAGAAGCTCTCGCGCACCCGCACCGCCGTCCGCGCGAAGCTGCGGGCGGCCATGGGGCCGGCCTCCCCGCACGGCCGGGCTCCGGCCGCGCTGCGCGCCCGCATCGCCGAGTCCCTGGACCGCGAGCGGCTCTCCTGGTGGCGGCGCGCCCTCTCGCCCCTGCCGCTGGCCGCGGCCGCGGCCTGCGCCGCCGGCGCCATGCTGGTGCTCTGGACCCACGGCAAGGCCGACTCGCTGGCCGAGGAGACGGCGGCCTGGCACTCGCGCGACCTGCCGCTGGACGTCTCCGCGGCCTCGATGGGGCCGGACTCGGTGGCCCGCTGGTTCCGCGGCAAGGTGGACTTCAACACCCGCCCGCCCGAGTTCCGCCGGGCCGGCGTCAAGCTCCTGGGCGGCCGGGTCTCCAGCATCCGCGACCGGCCCTGCGCCTACATGCGCTACGAGCTGGCGGACCCACCCGACGGCGTGCAGCGGCCCCACGGCCCGCTCGGCCTCTTCATCCTCGACGACCCGCAGCACCGCTACGGCGACGTCGGCCGCGAGGTGCACGTCGGCCCGGCCACCGTCCGGCTCCTCAACGCCCGCGGCTACAACGTGGCGGTGTGGCGCAAGGACGAGATCGTCTACTCGCTGGTCTCCGACATGGACGAGCCGTCCCTGGAGCGGCTCGTCGGCGCGGCCCTGTCGGCCCAGCACTGAGGGCCCGTTGATCCCGCCGACCGGCGACCCGTCGGCGGCGCGACGCCGCGCCGCCCTTTCTTTGACAGGCCTCTCGGCTCGCCACTAGAATTTCCCAGGCTTTCTTCATGGTTGGCGCGATCCGGCGCCGCCCGGGAAACTTCATGTCCAAGAAGATCCTCCTCATCGAGAACGACGCGGCCACCGCGGCGGAGCTGGCGCGCGCGCTCGAGGCGCGCGGGGTCGAGACCCGGGTCACCGGCGACGGCAAGGAGGGGATGGAGTTCGCCCGGGACGAGCGCCCGGACGCGATCGTCCTGTGCGTCGAGCTCCCCAGGATGTCCGGCTACTCGGTCTGCCAGAAGCTGCGCAAGGACGAGGGGCTGAAGGGCATCCCCCTGGTGCTCACCAGCGCCGAGGCCACCGAGGAGACCTTCGAGGCCCACCGGAAGCTCAAGGCCCGCGCCGACGCCTACCTGCTCAAGCCCTTCACCGCCGAGGCGCTGCTGGAGAAGCTGGGCGAGCTGGTGCAGCTGCCGGCCGCGCCCGCCGCCGCGGAGCTGGTGACGCTCGACGACGTGGAGGAGCTCTCGGGCGAGATCCCCCTCATCCCCGCCGGAGAGCGGGTGAGGACCAGCGACGCCCTTCCGGACCAGGACGAGGACCTCAAGCTCCTCGACGACGCCTTCGACCAGATCGCGGCGGAGCCGCCGGCCGAGCCGCCGGCACGGCCGGCCCGCGCCACGCCGGGGCCGGGCACGCCGCCGGTCTTCGAGCCGTCGCTCGCCGACGAGCAGCCGATGGCCCGGGACGAGCTGCGGGCCGCCGCCGAGCTGCTCCCGGCCGGGGACGAGACCTCGGCCCACGCCGAGATCGACCGGCTCGGCGAGGAGGCCGACGCCGCCCTGGCCGCCCTCGGCGCCGACGACGCGGGCGCGGTGGCGCCCGGACCCGAGCTGCTGCTGGACGAGCCGCCGGCCGCGCCGGGCCCGTCCGCCCCGGGGCCGTCGCGCCCCGCCGGCGTTTCCTTCCTCGCGCCGGAGCCGCCCGCCGCGGCGGGTCCCTCCCCCGGCGGCCTGCTCGCCGAGAAGGACGCCGAGATCCGGCGCCTCGAGGACCGCGTCGCCCAGCTGCTCATCGATCTGGGCCGCGCCCGGGACGGCGCCGGCGCCGACCTCCGGGCCAAGGCCGACCCGGACCTGGCCTCGGCGCGCGCCGAGGCGCGGCGGGAGGCCGAGGCCCGCCGCCAGGCCGAGGACCGGGCCCGCCGCGCCGAGGAGGCGCAGCGGAGCGCCGACGAGGCCCGGCAGCAGGCGGAGGAGGGCCAGCGGGCCGCCGAGGAGGCGGTGCGCAAGGGGGAGGCCGACAGCCAGGCGCTGGGCGAGGCCCTCCACGCGGCGGAGGAGGCGCAGCGGGCCGCCGAGGAGGCCCGGCAGGCCGCCGAGGCAGCGCTCCGGGAGGCCGAGGAGCAGGGGCGCAGGGTCGGCGAGCGGGCCGGGATGCTGGAGGCGGAGGTGGCCTCGCTCCGGCTCCGCGTCGAGGAGAGCGAGACCACCGCCGGCCTCAAGGCGGCGCAGCTCGCCGAGGCGGTGGCCCACCACGGCACCCTGGGCGAGCAGGTCACGGCCCTGACCGCCCAGCTCTCCGAGGCCACGGGCCTCCGCGGCGAGGTCGAGTCGCTCCGCGCCGAGCTGGAGGCGGCGCGCGGCGCCCTGGAGGGGCAGCGCGCCGAGGTCGATCGCCGGACCGCCGACCAGGCGCGGCGCATCGCCGACCTCGAGGCCGTCGTCGCCAAGCACGAGGAGCGGGTCGTGAAGGCGTACCAGAAGATCAAGGGCGACGAGAAGATCCGCGAGAAGACGCGCAAGGCGCTGGCCATCGCGCTCCAGCTCCTGGACGAGCGCATCGCCTCGACGCCGGCCAAGGAGCCCGGCGACCCCGCCCCGCGGCGGGAGTAGCGGGGCCTTTCCCCTACCCTCGCGCCGCGCGGCGGCGCAGCGCCGCCCGGACGTCGGCCAGCTCCCGCACGCCCAGGAGCCGGGCCGCCGCGAAGTAGGCGGCTGCCCCGGCCGCGACGGGGACCAGCGCCAGCAGCGCGTGGCGCGCGAGGCCGCGGCCCGGCGCCACCGGCAG
>JAJZTO010000150.1:0-3197 GCA_021848865.1 Myxococcales bacterium | reverse complement strand
CGTGGGCGCCCCAGGCGGCGGCCGCCAGCACCGCCGTCGCCAGCCCCACCCGGGCGAGCTGGCGCCAGACGCCGGCGGCGCCGAAGCCGCCGTGACGCACCTTCCAGGCCACGGCCAGCACGGCGAAGTTGGCGCCGGCGGCCAGGGAGGTCCCGAGCGCCACGCCCCGGTAGCCCAGCACCGGGTGGAGCGTCAGGTTGAGCAGGAGGTTCGCCACCATCCCCAGCACGCTACCCAGCACCGGGACGCGCGCCTCCCCCAGCGCGTAGAAGGCGGGGGCCAGCACCTTCACGCCGGAGTAGGCGTAGAGCCCGACCGCGTAGAAGATCAGCGCCTGCGCCGTGCCGGCGGTGTCCTCCGGCCCGAACCGGCCGTGCTGGTAGACGACGGCGATGATGGGCGAGGCCAGCACGACCAGCCCCACCGTCGAGGGCACGTTGAGGAAGGCCACCAGCCGCATCGCCTGGCCCAGGGTGTCCCGCACGCCGTCGAGGTCGTGCGCCGCCGCGCGCAGCGCCACCCCGGCGCCGGCCACGGTGGCGATGGCCACGCCGAACACCCCCAGCGGGAACTGCATCAGCCGGAAGGCGAAGTTCAGCCAGGTGACCGCCCGGCTCTCGTGCGAGGCGAAGATGGTGTTGACGACGATGTTCACCTGGGTCGCCGAGAGCCCCACCACCGCCGCCGCCATGAGCCCGGCGATGCGCCGGATGCCCGGCTCGGCCCCCGCGCCCCGGAGCCGCGGCCGGAAGCGGAAGCCGGTGGCGCGCAGCGAGGGCCACTGGGCCAGCAGCTGCAGGAGCCCGCCGAAGAGCGTGCCGGCCGACCAGCCGATCACCGCCGCCCGCGGCCCCACCCCCGCCGCCCAGAGCCCGAGCCCCACCCCGATGGAGCCCACGTTGAAGAGGGCCGGGGCCAGCGCCGGCGCGGTGAAGCGCCCCTGGGCGTTGAGCATGCCCATGGCCGCCGCCGCCAGCGACACCAGCAGCAGGAAGGGCATCATGATCCGGGCCAGCTCGGCCGCCAGCAGCGCCTGGTCCCCGCCGAAGCCGGGCGCCAGCACCCGGACGATGGGCACGGCGAACGCCACGCCGACCAGGGTCACGGCGCCCACCACCAGCAGCAGCAGGCCGGCCACCAGGTTGGCGAGGCGGAAGGCCTCCTCGACGCCCCGGTTCTGGCGGTAGTCGGCGAAGGTGGGGACGAAGGCCGAGGAGAGCGCCCCCTCGGCGAAGAGGTCGCGGAGCAGGTTGGGGATGCGGAAGGCGGCGACGAAGGCGTCGGAGAAGGCGTTGGCGCCGACCAGGGCGGCGAAGAGCTGGGAGCGCACCAGCCCGAGCAGCCGGGAGGCCAGGGTCGCGAAGGAGATCCACAGGGCCCGCGCCACGCGCATGGGGGGCATCCTCGCCGGGCCTCCGCCGGACGGCTACTTCTCGGACCGGCCCTTCTGGGCGGCCTCGCGCTTCGCCATGTAGGACTTGGCCTGGGCGCTCACCGTCTGCGGGACGTTCCGGTCGCGGGCCAGCTCCTTCACGTCCCGCTCCTGGAGGCTCTGCAGGAAGCGCAGCGCCGTGGGCAGCGGCACCTTGGGGTTCTTCACCAGCGAGAGGCGCAGGGCGTAGCTCCGGAGGAAGTCGCGGTTGGTGTAGATGTAGCGCAGCACGTCGGCGTTGGTGGTGCGCGAGGTCGCCAGGGTGGCGATCTCCCCCTCGGTGACGCGCGGGCTGGTGACCGCGGCCATGCTCACCAGCTTGTTGGCGTCGCGCAGCAGGATGGTGCGCGCCTCCTTGTTCCCCAGCGTGGCCAGCTTGATCTTCTCGCTCACCGACATCTTCAGGATGCGCTGGGTGATGGTGAGCTTGCGGTTCCGCTCCTCCTCGGTCTCGGCGCGCAGCGACGGCGCCTGGTCCTCGGCCAGCTCCCGCTGGTACTCGGCCATCAGCGCCGCCGCCGAGTCCTCGGGGGGGCGGACCACCGGATCGACGCCGTGGACGCGCTTGTGGGCCTCGACCAGCTGCGGGACGTCGAGCAGGGTGAGCCCGTTGCGGACGCAGAAGTCGCAGGCGCCGTCCACCGTCGAGGCCAGGGCGTTCGGGTTCTGGCACAGGCCGCGGATGATCTGGTCGTGGCGCAGCAGCCGCAGCTCGTTCTGGCGGACGATGTCGGCGAGGGGCTGGCTCACCACCGGCGCCAGCCTCGCCACCGTCTGGTCGGAGGTCTGCGGGTTCAGGAGGACCAGCTCCAGCGTCGCGTCCTTCCCGGCGAAGCGATCGGCCAGCCAGTCCAGCACCGCGGGGGCCAGCCCCTCGTCCCGCAGCGCCACGCCGGTGATCCGGTCGGGGAGCCCCTCGGTGGTCCGGACCGCGGTGGCGGCGATCCCCTCGTCGGCGTCGAAGGACAGGATGCAGAGCAGCGTCACCAGGTCGGCCGGGGCCACCGCGGGCACCAGCGCCTTGGCCCCCATGGTCCGCAGCGCGGGCGGCGCCTTGGGGTCGGCGTGCTTCTGGAGCGGCTTGGGCAGCGCCTCCAGCGGCAGCGGGCACTCAGCCATCGGCCCTCCCCGGGGGCGCACCCTCCGGCAGCCGGCCGAGCGTGACCGGGGTCACCGGCCCGCGCCGGCCCCCGCCGCGCGAGCGGTGGCGCATCCGCCCCAGCACCCGGTTCAGCGGGTTGGCGCGCGGCAGGAAGGGGAGCACCGGCCGCTGGCGGCGCCCCAGCTCCTCCTGCGCCAGGCGCAGGGACGGATCGTCGGGCCACTCGGCCAGGCCGCGCTGGACCGCCCGGATGGCGCGTTCGCGCTGCCCCAGCGCCAGGTGGGCCCTCGCCTGGTTCAGCAGCAGCTCCGGCTCGGGGCCGGCGGCGCGCAGGGCCTGGTCGCACAGCGCCACGCCGAGGTTGGAGTTGCGCTCCACCAGGACCAGGGTGACGCCGTACCAGGAGACCACCCGCGGCAGCTGCGGCGAGCGCCGGTAGGCCTCGCCGAAGCGGGCGTGGGCCCCCAGGACGTCGTCCCGTCCGAACAGCGCGATCCCCGCCTCCAGGGCGGCCAGCGCCAGGTCCCGGGCGGTCTTCCCCGCGCTCATCGGTTCATCTCGTGGATGAGCCGCAGCCCCTCGAGCGTCAGGTGCTCGTCCACCTCGGTGATGGAGCGCGACAGGCCCGCCACCAGCGGCGCCAGCCCCCCGGTCGCCACCACC
>JAJZTO010000149.1 GCA_021848865.1 Myxococcales bacterium | reverse complement strand
TCTCACCGGGACCACCGCCATGTTGGCGAAGTTCACCGGCAGGTAGAGGGAGAAGGGCCGGGCCGCGCGGGAGAGGAACAGGCCCCGGTGGAGCCGGGCGATCTTGAGGTAGCTGCGCACCCAGCGGACCCGCTGGCGCCAGAGCGCGCCGAGGGTGGCCGGGCAGTCGGCCAGCACCGCCGGCTCCGGGTCGAAGACGATCCGCTTCCGGTGGGCGTGGAGGCGCCAGGTGATCTCGAGATCTTCCCCCCAGATGTTGCGGAAGCCGCCGATCTCCGCCAGCACGCCGCGGCGGACGGCCCCGAGGTTGCCGGAGATGATGGGCAGGCAGCCGATCACCGAAAGGGCGCGCCGCACGTAGCCGGTGCCGATGTGGGTGGTGACGGCGAGCATCTTCTGGAGGCCGGTGCCGGCCCGCAGCGGCATGTCGTTGCCGCAGACGGCGTCGATGGAGGGGTCGGCGAACCAGCGGGCCATCCGGGCCACGGTGTCTCGGAAGAAGAGGCTGTCGGCGTCGGTGTAGAGCACCACCTCGCCGGTGGCGGCGGCGATGCCGGCGTTGAGCGCCGCCGCCTTGCCGGCGTTGGCCTGGCGCAGCAGCCGCAGCCGGCCGGCCTCGGCCAGGTCGCGGAGCTCCTCGGCGGTGCCGTCGGTGGAGCCGTCGTCCACCACCACGACCTCGAGGTCGGGCCAGTCCGACTCCAGCAGGGTCTCGACGGCGACGCGGATGGTGCGGGCCTCGTTGAAGGCCGGGACCACCGCGCTCACCCGGCCGCGGAAGGGAGGCAGCCGGGCCAGGGTGCGCCGCTTCCAGGCCTCGTAGGCCAGGGTGAGCGGGAGGTAGACGCTCCCCTGGATCCCGAGGACGAAGACCACCAGCCCGAAGGCCCAGAAGAGGGCGTGGAGGGCGGCCATGCCGTCAGCGGACCAGGCGCAGCGTGCGGAAGGCCAGCGCGAAGGAGGCGCCGATCTGCAGGCCGCGGTGGGCCGCCCGGCCCTGGATCACCTGGGGGTCCATGTAGCTGCGGTGGCCCTGGGTCCGGTGGAAGGCGCAGGCCCGCAGGTGGTCGTCGATGGTGTGGGAGATGTCCACGTAGAGGTCGGGGGTGAACTGGTTGCCGGTCGAGACGTCCTCGTAGCACAGCACGGTGGGGACGCCGCGGGCCGCCTCCCGGGTGGCGGCGTGGACGGCGCGGTGGTCGCCGTGGACGTCCACCTCGGTGTGGGTGAGCACCAGCGTCGCCCCGAGCTCGCGGATGCGCGCCTCGATGGAGGCCTTGAGGTCCGGGACCCGCGCCGGGAGCCCGGTGTCGGGGAAGTCGAGGACCCAGTAGCCGTCCAGCCCCATGAAGGCGGCGGCCCGGCGCGCCTCCTCGTCGCGGGGGCCGCCGTCGGTGCCCTTCTCGCCGCGGGTGAAGGTGAGGCCGTACACCCGGGCGCCGCTGGCCTTGAGCTTGAGGAGGAAGCCGGCGCAGCCCAGCTCGATGTCGTCGGGGTGGGCCCCCAGCGCCAGCACCACCTCGCCGGCGAACTCGCGCACCGGCGGGCCGGCGCGGAGCAGGGCCAGGAAGGCGACGAACAGCCCCAGGAACAGCGCCACCTCGGTGACCGACTCGACCACCTGGGCGTCCACCCGCGCGTCCAGCCAGCTCCTGGCGAAGTGGCTGGCGACGTTGAGGAGGATGAAGGCCGGCACCACCCACCAGATGAAGACCGAGGCGGCCGGCCGCTGCCGCAGGCTCCGGCGGAGGCGGCGGGCGGTGAGCAGCACGACGGGCAGCAGCGCCAGGTAGGCCAGCACCTCGAACCAGTCGGCGAAGGAGCGCGCCGGCGCCAGGCCGGCCTCGCGCCGCATGTCGGCGGCGAGCTCGTGGACGGCGGGGTCGTTGGGGCTGAGGCGCGCCGCCAGTGCCGCGTGCTCCTGGGCCAGGGCCCGCTTGCCCAGCGCCAGGTAGGCGCGGGCCAGGGCCACGTGGGCCGCCGGCTGGTCGGGCGCCAGGCGCGAGACCTTGAGCCAGGCGTCCACCGCGCGCGGCCAGTCCCTCTTGCGCTGGTAGGTCTCGGCCAGGTGGCGCAGCACCTCGGGGTCGTCGGGCGCGAGCAGCACCGCCCGCTCCAGCGAGGCCACGGCGCCCTCCAGGTCCCCCTTCTGCGAGAGCAGGCGGGCCCGGGCTCGGTACAGGTCCACGTCCCCGGGGTAGAGCTTCAGGGCGCGGTCGAGCACCCCGGCGGCGCCCTCCAGGTCCCCCTGGAGCAGGCGGGCCCGGGCCAGCCCCTTCAGCGCCTCGTGGTGGCGGGGGTCCGACTTCAGGACGGCCTCGTAGAGCCGCTCCGCCTCCTCCAGCCGCTTGGCCCAGGTGAGCACGTCGGCGAGGTCGCTCTGCAGCCCCAGCTCCCGGGGGCGGCGGGCGATGGCGTCGCGGTAGAGCACCACGCTCCGGTCGTAGTCGCCGGTCCAGGCGCGCAGCTGCGCCGCGTGGGTCAGCGCGTCGGCGTCCCCCGGGTCGAGGTCGAGGATGCGGTCGTAGGCCTGGATGGCGTCGGCGTACCGGCCGGCCTGCACGCGGCCGCGGGCGTAGCGCCGCAGCGCCTCGCGGTCGAAGCGCGCCGCGTCCAGCGTCGTCGCCGGGCCCGTCCCCACCGGCTCGCCGCCCCGCGGCCCGGGCGCCGAGCGGGCCGCGGCCGGCCCCGCGGCGGCGAGGAGGAGCAGGGCGAGGAGCGGCCGGCCGGGTGCGGGCATCGGGGGCTAGAAGACGCCGGTGCGGTACTCGAGCTGGAGGAGCAGCGTGCCGTCGTTGCGCCCGCTCGGGTCGGTGGTGCTCGTCGGGCTCGGGTTCTTCACCCACTTCAGGCCGGCGCCCACCGCGAGCGCCGGGGTCCACTGCCAGCCGACCTTGCCCCAGAGGGTGTCGCCCTTCCTGCCCGCGAAGGTGGGGCCGGAGTAGGTCGAGTACTTGTCGTCGATCCAGATGAGCTCGACCGTCCAGCGGTCGGCGGGGCGCAGCGTGAGGGCGGTGACGATGGACCAGGCGAAGCCGGCGTCCAGGTCGCGGTTCGGGATGTAGCGGACGCTCGCGCTCCAGGCCTCGGCGTCGTAGGCCAGCCCGCCGCCGAGCAGCAGCTCGGTGCGCGAGACCACCCGCGTCTGCGCCGCGCAGTACACGTCGACCGGGACGTTCGGCGGGTTCGCGGCGACGCAGACGTAGTCGGGCGCTGCCAGCGTCGTGTCGGGCAGCAGGCCGGAAGGGAGCATCCGCCCCTGGATGCGCGTGCGTCCGGGGCTCGGGTCGCGCAGCGCCGCCGCCATCAGGCTGGCGGTGAAGCCCCCGCCGAGCCGCACCGCCACCTCGCCCGAGAGCTTGTGGTTCACGATCCGCGTCGAGGGGTCGTACTGGAAGTTGGGCGCGAAGAGCTGGTAGTTCAGCCCGAGGCGCACCCGCCGCGCGATCCAGTGGGAGAGCTCCACCTCCGGCCGCGGCACGGTCTGGTAGGCGTTCGAGTCGGGCGTGGGCCGGTTCGCGCCCGTGTAGTCGTAGGAGCGCCAGGTGAAGGCGCCGCGGAGGTACGAGTCGGAGGAGTAGAACCAGGAGCCCTCCGCGAAGGCCTTGTACGCGGTGTAGAAGATGTTGTCGGTCCAGCTCGCGCCCCCGAGCGCCTCGACGCGGTCCAGCCCCCCGTAGAAGACCTGCCCCTCGAAGGCGTTCTTGGAGGTGCCGGGCTCGGTGCCGCCGAGCCAGCCGGTGAGCCGCAGGCCGCGCGACAGCTCCAGGCTGGCGAGGTCGTCGCGCGCCTCCCGGTCGCGCGGGTCGAGCGCGACGGCCCGCTCCAGCGCGGCCGAGGCCGCCCGGAAGTCGCGCAGCGCCTTCTCGGTCCAGCCGATGTGTTTCCAGACGTCGGCGGTGTCGCCGCCGGCCGCGCGCTCCGCCTGGTAGGCGGCCAGCGCGGCCTGGTACTCCCCGGCGGCGCGCAGCGCGTCGGCGCGGGCCCGGAGCTCCGCCACCGCCGGGGACGGGGCGGCGCGGGCGGCGCCGGGGAGCACCAGGGTGCAGGCGATCAGCGCGGCGTTCAGTCGCATCTTCCGTTCCTCCATGCGGCCTCGAGCGCTTCGAGGACCTCGGGTGCGGACAGCACGTTGGCGCCGAGCCGCGCGTTCACCTCGAGCACGGCCAGCCCTCCGGCCGCCCGCGCGCGGATGTCCAGGTCGAGCGGCCCTTCCAGGCGCAGCGCCCGGGCGGCGGCGGCGCCGACGTCGGCCACCGCCGGGCGGTCGGCGCGCTCCACGCCCGTCGCGTTGCCCACCAGCCCGTCCTTGAGGCCGGTCTTGCGCAGGACCGCCGCGGCCGCCACCGGGCCGCCGCGCTCGGCGAACAGGTTCAGGTCGTACTCCTCGCCGGGCAGGAACTCCTGCCAGACGACCTCCTCCGGACCGGCCCGGGCCATGTCCTCCAGCGTCCGGTGGACGAGGACGCCGCGCCCGCCGCGCCCGAACCTCGGCTTGGAGAGGAGCGGGAAGCCCAGCGCGTCGGCCACCGCGGCGCGGCGCGTGGCCCCCGGGAAGGTGGCCGGCACCGGGACGCCCTGCCGGGAGAGCTCGTCGGCGGTGAGCAGCTTGTCGTTGGCGACGTCCACGCCCGGCGGGTCGGAGACGCAGAGCGCGACCCCCAGGGCCCGGAGCCGCCCGCGCAGCCGGGCCACCACGGGCAGCTCCTCGGTGACGGTGGGCAGCACCAGCGAGGCCCGCTCCTCCCGGGCGACGGCCAGCAGGGCGTCGGGGAAGCCGGGATCGCGGGCCGCCGGCACCACCCGGAAGGTGGAGGCCGGCGAGTCCACCGGGCGCATGTCGGTGCCCACGACCCGGTAGCCCCGGGCCGCGAGCCAGGCGGCGCCCGCCCGGCCGGCGGGTCCGCCGACGCCCGTCACCAGGACGGTGCTCTGGGTGTCTGCGTGCACTTTCGGAAAAGAGAATAGTTCCTTTCCTTAGGTAAACCCGATGCCGCGAAGTGGCCGCGCCCTAGGAGGGGCGTGCGTCCACCGATCCCCTTCCCGGGGAGCGGTCAGCGTGCCTCCGATCCGGGGGATCCGGCGCCGCTACGTGCCCTTCTTCGCCTTCGCCAGCAGCGCGTCCATCTGGTCCATGACCTGGTTCATCTCGGCCATGGCGGCGTCGAAGGGCGCGGAGGTGGTGGGGTCCACGCCCGCGGCCTTGAGCAGGTCGACCGGGTACTTCGACCCGCCCGCCTTCAGCATCGCCAGGTAGCGGTCGCGGGCCGCCGTCGAGCCGTGGGACTCGCCGTCGCGGATGGCCTTGGCGATGGCGGTCGAGGCCACCAGGCTGGTGGCGTACTGGTAGACGTAGAAGTCGTAATAGAAGTGCGGGATGTAGGCCCACTCCACCGCCATGGCGTCGTCGACGCGGCAGATGCCCTGGTCGTGGCCGTAGTACCGGCGCACCAGCTTCAGATAGAGCTTCGAGAGCGACTCGCCGGTGATGGGCTCGTCCTTCTCCGCCATCTCGTGGACGTCGAGCTCGAACTCGGCGAAGAGCGTCTGGCGGAAGAGCGTGGTGCGCATCCCGTCGAGGTAGTTGCCGAGCAGCGTGAGCCGCGTGGCGTCGTCCTTCGCCTTCCCCAGCATGTCGTGGAGCAGCAGGTTCTCGTTCAGCGTCGAGGCCACCTCGGCCACGAAGATGGGGTAGGCGGAGGTCGCGTAGGGCTGGGTGGTGTTGGCGAGGAAGGTGTGCATCGAGTGGCCCGACTCGTGGGCCAGGGTGCTGAGGTCCTCGTACTTCCCGTTGAAGTTCAGCAGCTGGAAGGGGTGCACCCCGTAGACGCCGGTGGAGTAGGCGCCGGAGCGCTTGCCCGGCGAGGGGAGGAAGTCCGTCCAGCGGCTCTCGAAGCCGGTCTTCAGGCCCGCCTGGTAGGGCTTGCCGAGCGGGGCGACGGCCGCGAGGGTCTCGGCGCGCGCCTCCTCGGGCGTGAAGGACAGGTCCACCTTGCCGACCAGCGGCACGTAGAGGTCGGAGTAGCGCAGCTCGGAGAGCCCCAGCATCCGCTGGCGCAGCTTGAGGTAGCGGTGCAGCGTGGGGAGGCTCCGGTGCACGTCGGCGATGAGCTGCCGGTAGACCGCGGTGGGGATGGCGTTGCGGAACAGGGCCGCGTCCAGCGACGAGGAGAAGTGGCGCACCTTCATGTTGAAGACGTGGGCCTTCACCTGGGCGTTCAGCGTCGCCCCCATGGTCCGCTCGAACTCCTTCAGCGCGCCGAAGAAGGCGGAGAAGACCTTCTCGCGGTCCTCGCGGAGCGGGGCGGCGCGGTAGAGGGTGAAGGCGGCCGCGTCGAGCCGCACCTCGCCGGTGGAGAGCTTCACGGTGGGGTAGGGGAGGTCGGCGTTGGAGAGGATGCCGTAGGCCGACTGGCCGGCGTCGGTGAGGTTCCCGGCCTCGGCCAGGATCTTCTCCTCCGAGGCCGAGCGGGTGTGGGCCTTCCGCCGCAGGATGTCGTCCAGGAAGAAGGCGTACGGGGCGAGCTTGGGGTCGGCGGCGACGAAGCCGCGGACCTTCGCGGCGTCGAGGGCCAGCACCTCCGGCTCCAGCCAGGCGGTGGCGCTTCCCAGGTCCACCACCATGTGCTGGGCGGCCTGCCGCATCTCGCGCGGGCGCGCGGCGCGGATGTCCTCGTCGGAGCGGGAGGAGGCGTAGACGTAGAGCCGCTCCAGCGCCAGCTGGACGCCGAAGTAGTCGTCGAGCGCGGCGCGCAGCGCCTCGGCCGACTCGCCCAGGTGGCCCCGGTGCCGGGGGAGGGCGGCGACGCGCTTCTTCAGGTCCTCGCGGGCCTGCGACCAGGCCGCCTCGGTCGGGTACAGGTCGGCGAGGTTCCAGGTGTACTTCTCGGGGATCTG
>JAJZTO010000148.1 GCA_021848865.1 Myxococcales bacterium | reverse complement strand
CGCGCCACGGCCTGGCTGGCCCGGCGCTGGCGGTGCTGCCCGGGCCGTCGGGACCGCTCGGCCTGCTCGGCGTCGCCGAGGCCGGCGCCCGCACCTTCGAGCCGGACCAGCTCGCCTTCCTCGAGTCGGCGGCCACCTGGCTCTCCGCCGTGATGGGCCGCCAGCGCAGCGAGCTGGAGTGGCAGCGGCTCCAGGCGCGGCTCGCCGCCAGCGACCGGATGGTGTCGCTCGGCACGCTGGCCAGCGGCCTGGCCCATGAGCTCAACAACCCGCTCTCCTACGTGACCGCCAACCTGGCCTTCATCGCGACCGAGGGGGCGGCGCTGGCCGGGCGGCTGGAGGCGGCCAGCGCGGGCGACCCCGAGGCGGCGGAGTCGGCACGGCAGATCGTCGACGCCGCCGCCGATGCCCGCGACGGCGTGGAGCAGATGTGCAAGCTGGTGCGCGACCTGCAGACCCTGGCCGGGGGCGACGACGCCGTGCTCGCGCCGCTCGACCTGACCCGCGTGCTGGAGTGCAGCATCAACGTGGCGCGGAGCCAGCTCAAGCACCGGGCCCGGGTCGAGCTCGAGCTGGCCCCCAGCCTGCCGCCGGTGCGCGCCAACGCCGCGCGGCTCGGCCAGGTCTTCCTCAACCTGCTGCTCCACGCCGCCCAGGCCCTCCCCGAGGGGCAGGCCAGCGAGCACGTCGTCCGCGTCCGCAGCTTCACGCGCCCCGGAGACCGGGTCGCGGTGGAGGTGAGCGACTCCGGCGGCGGGATCCCGGCCGGGCAGCTGGAGCGGATCTTCGACCCCTACTTCACCGCCGCGGCGGCCGGCCCCGGCGCGGGGCTCGGCCTCTCCCTCTGCCGGAGCATCGTCACCGCGCTGGGCGGCGAGCTCCAGGTCACCAGCCAGGCCGGCCAGGGCACCACCTTCCTGGTGCTGTTCCCGGTGGCGTCGGCGGGGACCGCGGAGCGGGAACCGGCCCGGGCGGCGCCGTCGGCCCGCCGCCATCGCATCCTGGTCGTCGACGACGAGCCCCTGGTCGGCACCATCATCGCGCGGAGCCTGAGCGGCGATTTCGACGTGGTCCCGGTGGGCGGCGCCACGGAGGCGCTGGACCTGCTGGCGCGCGGCGAGAAGTTCGACGTCATCTTCTCCGACCTGCTGATGCCGGGCATGACCGGCATGGACCTCCACCGCGAGCTGGGGCGGCTCGACCCGGGGCTGACCTCGAAGATGGTCTTCCTCTCCGGAGGCGCCTTCACCGAGGCGGCGCGGGACTTCCTGGCCCGGCCGGGGGTGGAGTGCCTCGGCAAGCCGTTCGACCTGGCGACCCTCCGCGGCGCCGTGGCCCGGCGGCTCGAACCCGCGTAGGCGCCGGCGCGGCGCGCCGTCATCGGCGCCGTGGTGTGCATGCCCCCGGACGGCGATCCCCTCGGCGGGTTGGTGGACCTCCCGCTCGAAGGCGTGCTCGACCTGCACGCCTTCGCGCCGGGCGAGGTGGGCTCCCTGGTGTCCTTGCGCGATGCGGCGAGCCCAAGAACCGCCCGATCGGGCCGGCCGCCGTGATACCCTCGCCGCGTTTCGCAGCCCCCCTTCCGCACCGGGAGACCAGATGCTCCAGCGCTTGATGCCGAAGTCAGACGATTTCTTCTCGGATTTCGAGGCCCAGGCCGCCGCGGTGGTCGAGGGCGTGGTGCTGCTCAAGGCGCTGCTCGACGACTTCACCGACGTGCCGGCCAAGTGCCAGGCCATCAAGGACGTCGAGCACCGGGCCGACGACATCACCCACCGGGCCTTCGAGCGGCTCCACACCCAGTTCATCACCCCGTTCGACCGCTCCGAGATCCACCGGCTCCTCTCGCGCATCGACGACGTGCTCGACCTGGCCGACGCGGCCTCCGAGCGGCTCGGCCTCTACGACCTCGACAGCGTGCTCCCCGAGTCGCGTGAGCTGGCCGCCGTGCTGGTGGAGCAGTCGCGCAAGATGGAGGAGGCGGTCAAGGGGCTGCGGAACATGAAGAAGGATCCCCAGACCATCCTGGCCGCCTGCCAGGAGATGAACAAGCTGGAGAACCAGGCCGACACGCTCACCCGCAAGACCATGGCCAAGCTCTTCAAGCGCGGCAACGACCCGCTCACGGTGATGAAGTGGAAGGAGATCATCGATCTCATCGAGGACGCCACCGACCGGGCCGAGGACGTGGCCAACGTGATCGAGGGCGTGGTCCTCGAGCACGCCTGAGCCGGCCGCCCGGCCCCGACACCTCGCCATGCTCCTCTACGCCGTCGTCATCGGGCTGATCGTCATCGCCCTCGCCTTCGACTTCATCAACGGGTTCCACGACGCCGCCAACTCCATCGCCACCGTGGTCTCCACCCGGGTGCTGACGCCGATGAAGGCGGTGGCCTGGGCCGCCTTCTTCAACTTCATCTCGGCGGCGCCGGTGCTCTGGGGCGTCCAGCTCAAGGTGGCCAACACCATGGGCAAGGGGATCATCCAGTTCGACGACCTGCGCGCCATGGGCAACACCATGGTGCTGGTGGTGGTCTTCGCCTCGCTCATGGGCGCCATCGCCTGGAACCTGCTCACCTGGTACTGGGGGCTCCCCTCCTCCTCGTCGCACGCGCTGGCGGGCGGCATGATCGGCGCCGCGCTGCCGGCGCTCGGCCCCTCCGGCCTGATCGCCTCGGGCATCATCAAGATCTCGCTGTTCATCGTGCTGTCGCCGCTCATCGGCATGGTGCTCGGCATCGCCATGATGGTGCTGACCTCCTGGCTGGTCCGGGGCTTCACCCCCGCCAAGGTCGACCGGTGGTTCCGCAAGCTGCAGCTGGTCTCGGCCGCCATCTTCTCCTACAGCCACGGCACCAACGACGCCCAGAAGGTCATGGGCATCATCGCCCTCATCCTCTTCGGCACCATCATGAAGGGGCAGGAGTTCCACATCCCGTTCTGGGTGGTGCTGGCCTGCCACGCCGCCATTGGCCTCGGCACCTTCTTCGGCGGCTGGCGCATCGTGAAGACCCTGGGGACCGGCCTCACCAAGCTGCAGCCCATGGGCGGCTTCTGCGCCGAGACCGGCGGCGGCGTCACCATCCTGGCCCTGGCCCATTGGGGCATCCCGGTTTCCACCACCCACACCATCACCGGCGCCATCGTCGGGGTGGGGGCCACCCGGGGGGCGCGGGCGGTCCGCTGGGGCCTGGCCGGGCGCATCATCTGGGCGTGGATCTTCACGATTCCGGCCTCGGCGCTGGTCGCGGCGGTCGTCTACGGGCTGACCCACCTGCTGGTCGGCGCCCTGGGCGGCTAGGGCACCGCAACTGCCGGCCCTGAGGCGTGTTCTGGAGGTTGGATGAGCCAGGACAACGACGCGGCGCTCCTGCTGGCCTTCCAGCGAGGCGACGAGGCGGCGTTCCGGCTCCTCTACGAGAGGAACACCCGGGCCATGATCGCCTACTGCCATCGCTTCGTGAGGGACGCCGCCCGCGCCGAGGAGCTGGCGCAGGACGTCTTCGTGAAGCTCTACCGGTCGGCCCACCGCTACCAGCCCAGCGCCCGCTTCAAGACCTTCCTCTACCGGGTGGCCACCAACCACTGCCTCAACGAGGTGCGGCGCGCCGAGTTCACGGCGCGTTCGTCCGGCCGCGCCGGCGGCGATCCGGCTCCCGACCTCGACGCCCTGCCCTCGGGCGCCGCCGATCCGCACGACGAGGCGGTGGCGAGATCGCTGGAGCAGGCGGTGGTGGCGCTGCTCGGCACGCTGCCGGAGAAGCAGCGGGCGGCCTTCGTGCTGTGCCGCTTCGAAGCGATGAGCTACGAGGAGATCGCCGAGACGCTGGAGACCAGCGTGTCGGCGGTGAAGTCCCTGATCCACCGGGCCACCGTCAGCGCCGCCGCGGCGCTGGCGCCGTTCGCGCCCGGTGGCGGTGAGGAGGCGGTGTCATGAAGCACGTGGTCGACGACCTCTCGGCGCTGCTCGACGGCGCGCTCGACCCGGCCGCGCGCCGCACGGTGGAGTCCCACCTGGCCGGCTGCGCCGCCTGCCGCGCCGAGCACGGACGGATCCGGCTTGCCCTGCAGGCGCTGGAGCGGCTCCCGGCGCCGCCCGAGCCCTCGCCCTGGTTCGCCGGCCGGCTGGCGGCGCGGCTGGCGGACGAGCCGCGGCGCGGCTGGCGGGGCCTGCTGGCGGCCTGGCGCTGGCGGCTGGCGGTGCCGGCAGCCGGACTGGCCGCCGTGGCCCTGGCCGGGGTGCTCATGGTCCGTCACGAGCGCGGCCTCGAGCTGGGAGCCGCCGCCGAGCTGGAGCTGCTTCAGGAGTACGAGACCGTGGCCTCGGTCGGCGACGTCGAGACCCCCGAGGACGCGGAGCTGATCGCCCACCTCGACACGCTGGAGCGGGGAGGGGCGCGATGATCCGGCGGGTCGCCACCCTGGCCCTGGCCCTGGCCCTCGCCTCGGGCGCGGCGAGCGCGCAGGAGCCGGCGCCGCCGGCCGGTGACACGGCCGCCGCCCGCGAGCGCTGGGAGAAGCTCACCGAAGAGCAGCGCGCGGCGCTGCGCGAGAAGTGGAAGGCCTTCCAGGCCCTGCCACCGGAGAAGCAGGCCGAGGCGAAGGAGCGGCTCGAGCGGCTGCGGTCGCTGCCCCCCGAGCAGCGGGCCGAGCTGATGAAGCGCTACGAGGCCTTCCGCCGCCTGCCCGAGCGCGAGCAGCGCGACTTGAAGGAGCGGTTCACCCGCTTCAAGGAGATGTCGCCGGAGCGGCGCACCCAGCTCCGCAAGGCCATGGGAGAGATCCTGCGGGCGCCGCCGCGCGACCGGGAGCGGTACATGCAGAACCTCCGCCGCTGGCGTGAGCTGAGCCCCGAGGAGCGGGACCGGGCCCGCGAGCGGTGGCGGCAGCGGCGGGTCCCGTAGCACCGAGCCACGTGCGCCGGCCGGCCCTCCACCTTGCTGCGCTGACCGCGGCGGTGCTCGCCACCGCGGCCCTCCCCGGCGCCGCCGCGGGCGGCGTGCTCGTCGAGGGGGCGCTCCACCTGCGCTTCACCGACCTGCGCCACGCGCCGGTCACCGACGTCCTCTTCGACCGGGCCACCCGCGTCTTCCTCATCGACGACTACCTGGCCACCGCCACCGACGCCCGCTACGGCTCCACGCTGGCCGAGCTGTCGCTCGACGGCCGCCACCTCGACGGCGCCCTCCACTGGCGGCTGGCGGTCGACACCGGCGAGCTGCGGGTGCGCCGCTACCCGGCGCTGGCGCTGGCCTGCCTGTCCAGCAGCTCGCCCTCGGGTCTCGACGTCCGGGGCAGCGGGCGCTGCAACAGCATCGGCCCGACGCAGCCGCTGGAGGAGACCAGGTTGGGCCGGCCGGAGCTGACCTCGAACGGCCGCGCCTTCGGCGACGAGGTGAGGAGCACGCTGCTGGTGCGCGAGGCCTACGCGGCCTGGAGCTTCGGCCGCGCCGGCTTCGCCACCGTGCGCGCCGGCCGGGCGCGCCACGCGGTGGCCGATGGGCTGATCCACGACGACTACGGCTCGGGCGTGGACCTGGCGCTCGATCTGGGCGCCATCGGGCCGCCCTTCGAGCTGCGCGCCGCACTCTTCCAGCCGACGCGCGACTTCCCGCGCACGGTGGCCGGGATCGACCCGCTGGCGCTGGTGCGCGTCGACTGGCTCCCGTCGCTCTTCGAGCACGCCGGCCTCTTCCTGGCGGCGCGCCGCGATCGGACCGGAAGCCTGGCCGAGCTGCTCCGGGGCGCCCTCATCGAGGACGACGTGGTGCGCCTGGCCGGGCTGGCCCCTGGCTCGGGGACGTACATCACCACCTCCCGCCACCTCGCCGCCCTGCTCTCGTCGGCGCCGGCCTCCACCGCCACCCTGGCCTGGGCCGGCAGCAGCGGCAGCCTCGTCACCTTCGCCAACCAGCGGCTGCTCTGGACCTTGGCGCTGCTCCGCGGCCGCATCGACGAGCTGGGTCCGGCCGCCGCCCCGGCCAAGGTGGACATCCCGCTGCGCGGCTCGGCCGCCTGGCTCCGCTACCAGGTCTCGCCGTGGCCCTGGCTCTCCGTCACGCCCTGGTTCCTCTACCTCTCCGGAGATCGCCCGCCGCCGGAGAAGGCGCGGCTGGGGCTGCCGCGGGGGTATGGCGCCTTCCTCGGCATCCACCCGTACCTCACCGCCACCAACCTCTTCTTCGGCGGCGGCCTCTCCGAGACCTTCGCGGCGCGGCAGGCGACCGCGCCGGGCGTGAACGGCCGCGGCGTGATCGCCCCCGGCCTGAACGTGGAGCTCGACCTGGGGAGCGACGTGGACCTGCTGGCCCGGGCCGCCTGGCTGCGCGCCGACGATGACGGACCGTGGGGCGGGCGCACCTACGGCACCGAGCTCGACCTGTCGGCCACGTGGGAGCCGGCCCCCTGGATCTCCTTCGGCGCCGAGTTCGACCTGCTGCTGCCCGGCGACTTCTTCGGCGGGGGGAAGGCGATCTACAAGTCGGTGCTGGCCATCGACCTGCGCACGCCATGATCGCCCCGCTCGCCGCCCTGCTGCTGTTCGCCGCGCCGCCCGCGCCCCCCACGGCGCCGCCGCCCGCCGAGGCGAGCGAGCCGGGCGACGAGGAGCTGCTGCGCCACCTCGAGCTGCTGGAGCAGCTCGAGCTCCTCGACAGGTACGAGCTGCTGGTGCCGGAGGGGGCCGAGCCGAAGAAGCCGCCCGCGCAGGCGCCCCGGGATGCGCCGAGGCCGCCGCCGCGCCCGACGGCGCCCGACTCGCCGCCCGCGGAGCCGAAGCCGCCGCCACCGTCAGCCGCGCCGCCTCGGCCCCCGGCCGCGGGGTAGCGTCCCCCGCTTGGCTCGATCCCTGCCGTGGCGCACGCCGCCCCGGCTGCGCCGGGTTCAGGCCAGGTGAGGGGCGCTGTGACG
>JAJZTO010000147.1 GCA_021848865.1 Myxococcales bacterium | reverse complement strand
GGGCCCGCCGGCCCCGGCGGGCGCCGCCGCCGCGCCGGAGGGGTAGGGCCATCCCGGCATGGCGCCCCGCCTCCTCCTCGACGCCCGGCAGGCCCGCGCCCTCCACCTCGCCGCCCAGGGGCTGCTGCGCCCGCCGCCGCGCCGGGCCACGAAGGAGGACGTCCGGGAGACCGTCGCGCGGCTGTCGCTCCTCCAGATCGACACCATCCACGTCGTCGCCCGGAGCCCCTACCTGGTCCTCTTCTCGCGGCTCGGCCCCTACGCGCCCGCCTGGCTCGACGAGCTGCTCGCGGAGGCGGCCCTCTTCGAGTGCTGGGCCCACGAGGCCTGCTTCGCGCCCATCGAGGACTGGCCGCTCCACCGCCGCGTCGCCGGGACGCGGCGCCACTGGTTCCTGGACCGGGCCCGCCGCCTCCTGCGCCGGAACGGGAAGGAGATGCGCGCGTTCCTCGCCCACGTCGGCGCGCGCGGCCCGGTGAAGGCGGCCGACTTCGAGCGGCCGCCCGGCGCCAGGGGGAAGCCGGGCTGGTGGAGCTGGAAGAAGGAGAAGCGGTTCCTCGAGGCCTGGCTGGCGCTCGGGGAGCTGATGGTCGCCCGGCGCGAGAACTTCCAGCGGGTCTACGACCTCCGGAGCCGGGTCCACCCCGCCGCGGAAGGGCTCCCGCTGCCCACGGCGGAGGAGGCCCGCCGCACCCTGGTCGAGCGGGCGGTCCGCGCCCTGGGCGTCACCCAGGCGCGCTGGGTCCACGACTACTTCCGGACCCGGCCGCGGCTGCGAGACGAGGAGCTCCGTCCGCTCGCCGAGGAGGGCACCCTGGCGGAGGTCGCCGTCGAGGGCTGGCGGGCGCCGGGCTGGATCCACCGGGACCACCTCGCGGCGGCGGAGCGGATCCGGGCGGGCGGGCTCCGGGCCACCCGCACGGCGCTCCTCTCGCCCTTCGACCCGGTGGTCTGGGACCGGGAGCGCGCCGCCGGCATGTTCGGCTTCGAGTACCGCCTCGAGTGCTACCTGCCGGCGGCGCGGCGCAGGCACGGCTACTACGTGCTGCCGGTCCTCCGGCGCGGCGCGCTGGTCGGCCGCCTCGACGCCAAGGCGCACCGGGCCGACGGCGTCTTCGAGGTGCGGTCGCTCCACCTCGAGCCGGGGGTGGAGCCGGAGGAGGCGCTGCTGCGCGACCTGGCGCGGGCCATCGGCTCCTGCGCCCGGTGGCACGGCACGCCCGAGGTGCGGCTGCGGGCGACCTCGCCGCGCGCGCTGCGCGGGGCGCTCGCGGCGCTGCTGGCGCCGGCCCGGCCGGCGGCGGCACGGGCGGCTGCGGCCGGGCGGTGCGCAAGAAACAGGCAGCCTTGACTGTTTCTGGCCGCTGCCCCTAGAGTCGCGACGCGACGTCGGAGGCCCCATGTTCGACTTCCTGCTGACCCCGGAGCAACGCGCCCTGCGCGAGGAGGTGCGGGAGCTGGTGCGCTGGGTCCCGCGCCAGATGATCCTCGACATGGACCAGGAGAAGATCCGCTTCCCCACCGAGTTCCTCCGGGAGGCGGGCCGGCGCGGCCTGATGGGCGTGCGCTACCCGCGGCGCTGGGGCGGGCGCGACATGGACTGGGTCACCACCTGCATGGTGATGGAGGAGGTGGGGACGCTGGGCTACATCTTCGCCTGCGTCTTCGGGATCGGCGCCGAGCTGGTCTGCGACGCGCTGATGCTCCACGGCACCGACGCCCAGCGCGAGAAGTACGTGAAGCCGCTGCTGCGCGGCGAGATCTTCGCCGCCGAGTGCCTCACCGAGCCGCGGGGCGGCTCGGACTTCTTCGGCACCACCACCGTGGCCGAGGACCGGGGCGACCACTTCGTGGTGAACGGCCAGAAGCGGTTCATCGTCGGCGCCGAGGCGGCCGACTACTTCCTGGTCTACGCCCGCACCGACCCGAAGGCGAAGCCGCACCAGGGCATCAGCTGCCTGATCGTGGACAAGGGGCCGGGCGTGGAGGTGACGTACCTGTACGGACTGATGGGCTGCCGGGGCGGCGGCGCCGCCCGGATGGTGTTCCGGGACGTGGTGGTCCCGAAGGAGAACGTGGTCGGCCGGCTGCACGGCGGGGCCGCGGTCTTCGACACCATGATGGTCCCGGAGCGGCTCGGCACCGCCGCCATGACCGTCGGCGCGGCCCGGCCGGCGCTGGAGATCGCCACCGGCTACACCCTGAAGCGCAAGGCCTTCGGCCAGCCCATCCACCAGTTCCAGGGGGTGAGCTTCCAGGTGGCCCAGGCGGCGACGCTGCTCGACGCCTCCCGCGCGCTGGTGGACGCGACCGCCCGGGCGGTGGACCGCGGCGCCGACCGCGCCACCATCCGGCGGATGGTCTCGGAGACCAAGAAGTTCGTCACCGAGTCCTGCCAGCAGGTGGCCCACCACGCCATGCAGGTGATGGGCGGCATCGGCTACACCGACGTCTTCCCGGTGGAGCGCATCGTCCGCGACCTGCGGCTGGCCTCGATCTGGACCGGGACCAACGAGGTGATGGCGATGATCACCGCCAGCGAGTGGTACCGGGACTTCCAGACGGCGCGGGCCGCGGCCCGGCTCCGCCCCCACGAGGAGGACGCCAACGCCGCCGACCGCCTCGAGGAGAAGGACCTTGGGTAGCCGCGCCCGGGCGGCGCCGCGGGCCGGCGCGCCTGCCAGGGCCAGGGCGAGGGCGCGCCCGGCGGCGCGGCGGCGGCGGACGCAGGCGGAGCGGAGCGCCGGGACCCGCGCCAAGCTGATGGACGCGGCCGTCGCCAGCCTGCTGCAGCGGGGGTACGCCGGGACCACGACGACCGAGGTCGCGGAGCGGGCCGGCGTCTCCCGCGGCGCGCAGCTCCACCACTTCCCCACCAAGGCCGAGCTGGTGGCCCACGCGGTGCGCCACCTCGCCGAGAGGTGGATCGCCCACTTCCGCCAGGTGCGCGCGGAGCTGCCGGAGGGGGGCGACCGGATCTCGGCGGTCATCGACCTGCTCTGGTCCTCGTTCTCCGGGCCGCTCTTCGAGGCGGCGGTGGAGCTCTGGGTGGCGGCGCGGACCGATCGCGAGCTTCACTCCACCCTGCTCTCCACCGAGCGGGAGACCGGCCGCTCCATCGCCGCCTTCATCGAGGAGGCCTTCGGGGAGGCGGCGAACCACCCCCGCTTCGGCGAGCTCCGCCGGCTCACCCTCTACCTGATGCGCGGCATGGCGCTGGAGTCGATACTGGATCCGCGGGAGCGGAGGCGCCGCGCCGCGCTGGAGCTCTGGAAGCGGCTCATGGCCGCCGCCCTGGCGGCGCGAGACTGACAAACAAGCAGGAGTGCTTGTTTGTGACCTGACGGGGTGGTCTCCTCGGCCGCGCGGCGGGGAGGGCCCGCGAGCGGCGGCGCCGGGAGGATCGCGATGGGACGCAGGGTGTTCGTCGTCGGGGTGGGCATGACGCGGTTCGAGAAGCCCTTCTCCCGGGACTGGGATTACCCCGACATGGCCCGGGAGGCCGGGACCCGGGCGCTGCAGGACGCCGGGATCCCCTTCGGCGAGGTGGAGCAGGCCGCCGTCGGCTACGTGACGGGCGACTCGACGCGGGGGCAGCGGGCCGTCTACGAGCTCGGGCTCACCGGCATCCCCATCTACAACGTGAACAACAACTGCTCGACCGGCTCGACCGCGCTCTTCCTGGCGAAGCAGCTCGTCGAGGGCGGGGCGGCCGGGTGCGTGCTGGCGCTGGGATTCGAGAAGATGCAGAAGGGCGCGCTGCCCATCGACGCGAGCCGCGGCAACCCGCTCCAGCGCCACCTGGAGACGATGGCGCGGCTCCGCGGCCAGGCGGCCGGCCCTCCGGCCGCCCAGCTCTTCGGGAACGCCGGCCGGGAGCACATGGAGCGCTACGGCACCCGCCCCGAGAGCTTCGCCCGCGTCGCCGTGAAGAACCACCGCCACTCCGTGGAGAACCCGAACTCCCAGTTCCGGGACGCGTTCACGCTGGAGCAGGTCCAGCGGTCGCCGGCGGTGCACGACCCGCTCACCCGGCTCCAGTGCTGCCCGACCTCGGACGGCGCCGCGGCGGCGGTGGTGGCGAGCGAGGACTTCGTCCGGCGCCACCGGCTGGAGGGGAAGGCGGTCGAGATCGCCGGCATGGCGATGGCCACCGACAGGCCCGACTCCTTCGGGGACAGCTGCATCCGGCTGGTGGGGTCGGAGATGACCCGGCGGGCTCGCCCAGTGCGCCGAGCTCTGCTGGCAGCTGCGCGGGGAGGCGGGCCGGCGCCAGGTCCCCGGCGCCCGCGCGGCGCTGCAGCACAACCTGGGGCTCGGCGGGGCGGCGGTGGTCACGCTCTACCGCCGCGCCGCCTAGCGGAGGCGGCGGATGGAGCGGACGCTCTTCGGCGACGAACACCGGCTCTTCCGCGACGCGGTGCGGGCCTTCGTGAAGCAGGAGATCGTCCCCTTCCACGGGAAGTGGGAGGAGGAAGGGCTCGTCCCCCGCGAGCTCTGGACCCGGGCGGGGCGCGCCGGCCTCCTGTGCATGGCGGTGCCGGAGGCGTACGGCGGACCGGGGGTCGCCGACTTCCGCTACAACGTCATCGTCGACGAGGAGCTGGCCCGGGTCGGCGCCACCGGCCCCGGCTTCGCGGTCCGCACCGACATCGTCCTCCCCTACCTGCTGGCCTACGGCGACGAGGCGCAGAAGCGGCGCTGGTTGCCGGGCATGGTGAGCGGAGAGACCATCGCCGCCATCGCGATGACCGAGCCGGGGGCCGGCAGCGACCTCGCCGGCCTGCGGACCACCGCCACGCCCGACGGAGACCACTACCTCCTGGACGGCTCCAAGACCTTCATCACCAACGGCATCCATGCCGACCTCGTGGCGGTGGCGGCGGTGGCCTCCTGCGAGGCGGTGCTGGAGGCCACGGTGCGCTACGCCCGGGAGCGCAAGGCCTTCGGCCAGGCCATCGGCTCGTTCCAGCACTCCCGCTTCCAGCTCGCCGAGCTGAGGACCGAGATCGAGATCGGCCGGGTCTTCGTGGACCGGTGCATCGCCGAGCACGACCGCGGCGCGCTCCGGGCCGAGGAGGCCTCGATGGCGAAGTGGTGGACCACCGACCTGCAGAACCGGGTGATGGACCGGTGCCTGCAGCTCCACGGCGGCTACGGGTACATGCGCGAGTACGCGGTGGCCCGGGCCTTCGTCGACACCCGGGTCGCCTCCATCTACGCCGGCACCAACGAGATCATGAAGGAGCTGATCGGCCGGACCATGGGGCTGTAGCGGGAGCGGACGATGATCGACCGGAAGCACGTCGGGGCGCCGTTGCCCGGCCACACCGCCGAGGTGGAGAAGGGGCGCCTGCGCCTCTTCGCCAAGGTCATCGGGGAGACCGACCCGATCTACACCGACGAGGCGGCGGCGGCGCGGGCCGCCGGGATGGGGGACGTCTTCGCGCAGGGGATGCTGGTCATGGCCTGGGCGGGCCGGGCGGTGACCGCCTGGGCGCGGCCGGGCGCCCTCCGGGAGTTCGGCGTCCGCTTCACCTCCGTGACCCGGGTGGGCGACGTGCTCACCTGCACCGGCCGGGTGGTGGAGAAGCGGGAGGAGGGCGGCGAGCGGCGGGTGCGGGTCCGCATCGAGGCCGCCGACGCCCGCGGCGACGTGAAGGTGGCGGGCGAGGCGGTGGTCGCGCTGCCTTGAAGGAGGCGGTTCGCGGCACCAGGAGGGGAGGACGACATGGGCAGGCTCGACGGGAAGGTGGCGCTGGTCTCGGGTTCAGGGCGTGGCATCGGGCGGGCCATCGCGCTGAAGCTGGCCGGCGAGGGGGCGAGGGTCGTGGTGAACGACCTCGACGAGGGGCCGGCCGCCGAGACGGTGGCCGCGGTGAAGCAAGCCGGCGGCGCGGCGGTGGCCTGCGCCGGGAGCGTGACCGATCCGGCCTTCCCCGACCGGTTCGTCCGCACGGCGGTGGAGGGCTTTGGCGGCCTCGACATCATCGTGAACAACGCCGGCTACACCTGGGACACGGTCATCCAGAAGATGAGCGACGAGCAGTGGCAGGCCATCGTCGACGTCCACATGACCGCGCCGTTCCGCATCCTCCGGGCGGCCGCCGCGTTCATCCGGCAGGCGGCGAAGCAGGAGGCCGAGGCGGGGCGCGAGGTGTTCCGCAAGGTGGTGAACATCTCCTCGGTGGCCGGCACCTGCGGCAACGTGGGGCAGGCCAACTACTCCTCGGCGAAGGCAGGCGTGGTCGGGCTCACGCTGGCGCTCGCCAAGGAGTGGGGGCGTTACAAGGTGAACGTGAACGCGGTAGCCTTCGGGATGATCCGGACGCGGCTCACCGAGGCGACCGCCGGGGAGTCCTCCACCATCGACGTCGCCGGCCGGCGGATCAAGGTCGGGGTGAACGCCGACCTGGTGAAGCAGATGGAGCAGGGCATCCCGCTGGGACGCGCCGGCACGCCCGAGGAGGCGGCGGGGGCCGTCTACCTGCTCTGCACGCCCGAATCGAACTACCTGAGCGGGCAGGTCGTCACCTGCGGCGGCGGGCTGCGCATCTAGCCAGGCACCGCGCGCCGCGGGGCAGTCCACCGTCCAACCGAGGGGAGAGCCGACATGATCCTGGCGTCGAGGAGCGCGATCGAGGAGTACACCGCGGCAGGCTGCTGGGGCACCCGGACGCTGCTCGACGACTTCCGGGCGCACGCGGCCCGGATGCCGGACCACGTCGCGGTGGTGGATCCCCCGAACAAGGAGGCGCTGCTCGGATCGCCGCCGGAGCGGGTCACCTACCGGGAGCTGGATCGCGCCGTCGAGGGCACCGCCTCGGCGCTGGCGGCCGCCGGGATCGGCAAGGACGACATCGTCGTGGTGCAGCTCCCGAACTGCTGGGAGCTGGCGATGCTCTACCTGGCCATCGCCCGGGCCGGGGCGGTCATCACCCCCGTGCCC
>JAJZTO010000146.1 GCA_021848865.1 Myxococcales bacterium | reverse complement strand
AGCGCAAGACGATGGTTGTCAACGCGCTGCGGGCGCTCGCCGACGTGATCGTCCGGCTCCCGAGGGACATGGCGCCGGAGCGCACCGAGGGGCGGGAGCCGTACCTCCACCCGCACCAGGCGCAGGGCGAGGAGGCGCTGGCGACGCTGAAGCTCCTGCTGCGCGACTTCGAGACCCGGGGGCTGGCCCGCCAGCGGCGGATCCTCGAGGGGATCGTGCGCGAGGTGCGCCGGCGCCACCCCGGGGCGCGCATCGAGCTCACGGTCACCGAGACCTACCGCAACATGCGGGAGGGGCTGCGGCGGGAGCCGCGCGTCACCGCGGCCCTCGAGGAGGCCACGCGGCGCGCCGGCCTGGTGCCGCGCTGGGTCCCCATCCGCGGCGGCACCGACGGCTCGCGCCTCACCGCCATGGGGCTGCCCACGCCCAACCTCTTCGCGGGCGGCCAGAACTTCCACGGGAAGACGGAGTGGCTGTCGGTGGAGGGGCTGGAGAAGTCGCTGGAGACGGTGACCCACCTGCTCGGCGTCTGGGTCGAGCTGGCCGGGGCCGGGGGCCGCGCCGCCTCCCCTCGCCGCCGCCGCCCCTAGGGGAGCCGGAACAGCCTCCGCGCGTTCGCGGTGGTGATCTCGCCGACCGCGTCCAGCGTGGTGCCCCACACCTCCGCCACCTTCCCGGCGGTGGCCCGCACCCAGGCCGGCTCGTTGCGCTTGCCGCGCCAGGGGACCGGGGCCAGGAAGGGGCAGTCGGTCTCCACCAGCAGCCGGTCGCGCGGCACCACCCTCACCGCCTCCCGCAGCGCCTCGGCGGTCCGGAAGGTGATCACCCCGGCCACCGAGAGGTGGAGCCCCAGGTCGAGGTAGCGCCGCGCCGCGGCGGCGTCGCCGGTGAAGCAGTGGACGACGCCGCCGGCCGGCGGGACGCCCTCGGCGGCCAGCGCCTCGGCGCAGGCCGCGTCGGCCTCCCGCACGTGGACCACCACCGGCTTCCCCGCCTCCCGCGCCAGCGCCAGCGACCGCCGGAAGCTCTCGATCTGCGCCGGCCGCGGCGAGTGGTCGTAGTGGAAGTCGAGCCCGGTCTCCCCGATCCCGACGACCCGTGGATCGCGCGCCAGGCGCGCCAGCGCCGCCCAGTCCTCCTCCGGGACCCGGGCGCACTCGTGCGGGTGCACGCCGGCGGTGGCGCTGAAGAGGTCGGGCTGCCGCGCCGCCAGCTCCAGCGCGCTCCCGAAGCTCCCGGGCCCGCGCCACAGCCCGACGCAGACGATGCGCTCGACCCCCGCGGCCCGGGCCCGCTCCACCACCTCCGGGAGGTCGGCCGCGTAGTCGTCGAGGTCGAGGTGGGCGTGGCTGTCGAGGAGCCGGGCCACGTCACTTCACCCGCGCGCCCGGGGCGATCCCCTCACCCACCGTCACCACCTGGAGGTCGGGCGCCTCGCCGGCCGCCAGCAGCATCCCCTGCGAGAGGATGCCGCGCAGCGGCCGCGGCTCGAGGTTGGCCACCACCACGATGCGCAGCCCCACCAGCCGGGACGGGTCGGGGTAGGCCGGGGCGATCCCCGCCACGATGGTGCGTGGCGCCGCCTCCCCCACGTCCACCGAGAGCTTCAGGAGCTTGTCGGCCTTGGGCACCGGCTCGGCCGCCTGCACCCGTCCGACCCGCAGCTCGACCCGGGCGAAGTCCTCGTAGCCGATGACGCCCGGGACCGGGGCCGGGCGGGCGGTGACCTTGGTCGCGGTCTCGGCCGGGCTGGGCGCCGCCGAGACCCGGGCCGGCTTCGCCTCCGGGGCGACGGCGATGAGCCGCTCCACCTGCCTCGCCTCCAGCCGCGCGATCTGCGGCGGCTTCTCGCGCACCTCCACCGGCCCGTGGAACGGGTCGAACCCCTCGTCCCAGCGCGGCAGCTCCGCGCCGAAGGCGCGGGCCAGGCCGCCGGCGAAGCGCGGCATCACCGGGCGCAGGATCATGGCGATGGCCAGCAGCGCCTTGGCCACGCTCCACAGCAGCGCCCGCTGCTCCTCGCCGGACGGGTTCTCCCAGGGCTTCCCCGCCTGGACGCGGCGGTTGCAGAGGACGGCGATCTCGCTGGCGCCCCGGACCACCGCCTTGAGCTGGAGCCGCAGGTAGTCGGCGCGCGCCTCGTCGAGCAGGCGGCGCGCCAGCTCCCGGATCTCCGCGTCGGGGCGCGCCTCCACCGGCCCGGCGCGCTGCAGCAGCGCCGCCACCCGGGAGGCCAGGTTGGCGATGTTGTTCGCCAGGTCGGCGTTGATCCGGTTGCGGAACTCCTCCAGCGACAGGTCCAGGTCGGCGACGCCGGGCCCGAGGTTGGCGCAGTAGAAGTAGCGCAGCAGCTCCGGGTCGAGCCCGGCGTCCAGGTAGGTGGCGGCGTTCACGAAGGTGCCGCGCGACTTGGACATCTTCTCGCCGTTCACGGTGAGGTGGCCGTGGACCGGCATCCGGTCCGGCCGCTTGAGCCCCGCGGCCCAGAGCATCGCCGGCCAGAAGACGGCGTGGAACCGGAGGATGTCCTTGCCGATGAAGTGCTCCAGCCGGGCCGGCGCGCCCTCGGCCAGCCAGGCGCGCTCGAAGGCCTCGGGCGCGAGCCGCCGCTCCGGGGGGACCTCCTCGGCGAAGTGGTGCTCGGCGCTGGAGAGGTAGCCGATGGGCGCGTCCACCCAGACGTAGAGGAACTTGCCCGGGAAGTCGGGGTCCTGCACCGGGAAGCCGAAGTAGGGCGGGTCGCGGGTGATGCACCAGTCCTGCAGGTCGGCGAGCCAGCCCGAGACCTGGGCCCGGACGCCGGGCTCCAGGTGGCCCTCGGCCTCCACCCACCCCTGGATCAGGGCGTGCACCTCGGGCTTGCGCAGGTTCACGTAGGCGTGGTCGCTGGCGCGCACCACCGGCGGCCGGCCGCAGAGGGCGCAGGCCGGCTGCAGGAGCTCGCGCGGGTCGTAGGTGGTCCCGCAGCTCTCGCAGACGTCGCCGTACTGGTCGGGCGTGCCGCACTTCGGGCAGGTCCCCTTGACGAAGCGGTCGGGCAGGAAGCGCTTGTCGTGCTCGCAGTAGAGCTGCTCCACCGACTTCTTGTAGATGAGCCCCTTCGCCTTGAGGGCGTCGTAGATCCGGTAGGCCCACTTCCGGTTCTCGGGCGAGTGGGTGGTGTAGTAGGTGTCGTGGGCGATCTCGAAGCGCTCGAAGTCCCGGCGCTGGTCGGCGCGGTACTTCTCGGCGAAGGCGGCCGGGTCCATCCCCGCCTTCCCGGCGTTCACCTCGATGGGCGTGCCGTGCGCGTCGGCGGCGCAGATCCAGGTGACCTCGTCGCCGATCGAGCGCCGGTAGCGGACGTAGACGTCGGTCTGGACGTGCTCGACCATGTGGCCGAGGTGGATGGGCCCGTTGGCGTACGGCAGGGCGCTCGTCACCAGCACTCTCTCGCTCACGCTGCACCTCTCCTCTCGCGCTCCGCCAGCAGGCGGACCAGGAGCCGCTCCACCGCCACCCGCGCGTCGCGGCCGCTCTTGGCAGCGACGTCGGCCTCCGCCACCTCGGCCAGGCCCCGCAGCAGCTCCTCCCGGGAGAAGCGCAGCGAGGCCTGGTACTTCATCCAGAAGCCGTAGGGCTTCTTCTCCCCGCGCTCCTCCTCGCTCACCGAGGGGAAGACCAGGCTCTCCCACTCCCGGGCGCTGGCGATGCGCCGGTCGCCGGCGACGCGGCGGGCCCGCTCCCGCTCCTCGATCATCCGGCGCAAGGTGGAGGCCAGCAGCGAGATCACCATGTGGATGCTGCCCCCGTCGGCCAGGGTGCGGTCCAGGACCGCCAGCGCCGCGGCGCGGTCCCGCGCCTCGACGGCGTTGCCGAGGGCGAAGAAGGGGTCCTCGGCGACGCGGACCACGATCTGCTCCACGTCCTCGGCGGTGATCACCTTGCGGGAGCCCACGTAGGCGGCGAGCTTCGCCAGCTCGCTCGCCAGCGTCCGGGCGTCCTCCCCGACCCGGCCGGCCAGGAGCTGCTCGGCGTCGGGCTCCACCCGCTTCCCGGAGGCCGCCAGGAGCAGCTCGATGGTGGGGCGCAGGTCGAGCCGCTGGTTCTGCCACTCCCCCACCTTCTCGATGGCGAACCCCACCCGGCGCCCGGCCGCCGCCAGCTTCTTCACCAGCGGCAGGCGGCCGTCCACCTTGCCGGCGGCCACCACCAGCACGTGGCCGGGCGGCAGGCCGCGGGCCAGCAGCGCGTCGAGCGTCCCGGCGTCGTCCCGGGCCGCCTTCATGTCCCGCTCCAGGGCCCAGCGGGCCGCGGCGGCGACGAAGTCCGGATCGAAGGCGGCGTCCACCGCCAGCTCGGCGCGCCAGGCGGCGGCCCCGGGCGCGTCCGGGCCGGCCAGGTCCTGCGCCGTCCAGCCGGCCTTGGCGGCCAGCGCCAGGAGGCGGCGCGCCGCCTCCCGCTGCCCGCCCTGGGCCCACCGGTCCCGGGCCCGCCGGAAGGCCTCGTCCTGGTCCTCCTTGGAGGTGAGGAAGGCCGGCTCGGAGAGCAGCACCACCTTGCCGCCGCCGAAGAGCCCCACGGTGGACAGCTCGGCCGCCACCTCCGCCGGCGAGGCGGCCGCGTCCAGCTCCACCAGGTTCAGGGAGCGCCGGGCCTCGGGGACCAGCGCCTCGGCCAGCTCACGGGCGGCGCGGCCCGAGAGGAAGGCATCGCCGTCGAGGAGGTAGACCGGCAGCGCCTTCCCGGCCCGGGCCTCGGCCAGGCAGGCGGCCAGCGTGGCGCCGTCCCCCTTGCGTGGGCGCGGGCTAGCCATGGAACCACCCGATCAGCATCCGCTCCAGCGCCAGGGCCGGGCCGGCGTTCTGGCGCAGGGCGGCCAGCGCCTGCCGGACCCGGCCGATGCGGCGCAGCACCTCGGGCGGCGAGAGCGCCGCGGCGGCGGCCCGGGCCGCGCCGGCCAGGTCGGCCAGCGCCGGCCGCGCCCGCCCGCCGGCGGCCTGCAGCACCAGCACGTCGCGCAGCCAGACCAGCAGCAGCTCGCAGGTCTCGCGCGCCGCCTCCCGGTCCTCCCCCTGGGCCCGGGCGTAGGCGATCCAGGCGCCGGCGTCGCCGGCGGGGAGCCCGGCCGCCGCCTCGACCGCGGCGCGGCGCGCCTCCAGCGCCTCGTCGTCCAGCTCCAGCGCCCGGCCCAGCGAGCCGCCGGCCAGCGCCGCCGCCAGCCGGGCCTTCTCCGGGCTGCGTCCCTCCGCCTCCAGCCGCGACGCCACCTGCCCGTCGGAGAGCGGGGCGAAGGGCACCCGCAGGCAGCGGGAGCGGATGGTGGGCAGGAGCGCGTCGGGCGCCGACGCCACCAGCACCAGGGCGGTGTCCTCGGGCGGCTCCTCCAGGGTCTTGAGCAGGGCGTTCTGGGCCTGGTGGTTCATGGCGTCGGCCGGATCGACGATCACCACCCGGGTCCGCCCCTCGAACCGGCGCAGCGCCAGCCGCCGGTCCACCAGGTCGCGCACCTGGTCCACCACGACGTCCTTCGACGGGGCCCGGCCACCCCGGGGCTCCCAGCGCCCGGCCTTGGCCATGGTCCGCTCCTCCTCGAGGAGCAGGACGTCGGGGTGCACCCCCTTCGCGATCTTCCGGCACGGGGCGCAGGCGCCGCACGGGTCGTCGGGACGCGCGGGCCCGGCGGCCGGCCCCCCCCCGTCCCCCGCCCGCTCCGGGGCGGCCCCGTCCGGCCGCCCCGTCGCCCGGACCGTGCCTTCGCAGTTCAGCGCCTGCGCCAGCAGCCGGGCGGCGGTCCCCTTCCCCACCCCGGCCGGGCCGGCGAAGAGGAAGGCGTGGTGGACCGTCCCGCGGCGCAGCGCCGAGCGCAGCGATCCGACGGCCCGTTCCTGTCCGATGAGCTCCGAGAAGGGCATGAGGCGCCGCGGAAGATAGCACGCGCCTCCGCCGCGCCGAACCGCCCCGGGGCGGCCCCGGGGGCGCCGCCCGGTTCAGGCGCGCCCGGGCGTCCGGGCGCCCAGCTCCCCGCCCCGGAACCCCGGGCGCGGCCCGGCGAGCGGCAGGTGGACGGTGAAGGTCGCCCCCCGCCCCGGCCCCGGGCTGTCGGCGGCGACGCTGCCGCCGTGGGCCTCCACCAGGTGCCGCACGATGGCCAGCCCCAGCCCCAGGCCGCCGTGGGCGCGGGTGGTGGAGGAGTCCGCCTGCCGGAAGCGCTCGAAGAGGTGGGGGATGAACTCGGGCGGGATGCCGATGCCGTCGTCGGCCACCGCGATCTCGATGCCGTCCGGCCGCTGCGCCGTCCGCACCTCCACGCGGCCGCCGGGCGGCGTGAACTTGATGGCGTTGGCCACCAGGTTCCAGACCACCTGCTGGAGGCGGCCGGCGTCGCCCGGCACCGGCCCTCGCGCCGCGACCTGCAGGTCGATCTCGATGCCCCGGGCCTGGGCCGCGGGGCGGACCGTGTCCACGGCGGCGTCGATGACCGGCCCGAGGTCCACCGGCCGGACGTCGAGCCGCAGCGCCCCGCGGACGATGCGCGAGACGTCGAGCAGGTCGTCCACGATCTGGGCCTGGGTGACGGCGCCGCGCTCGATGGCCTCCACCGCCTGGCGGACGCCGTCGGCGTCCAGCTTGCCGCCGCGCAGCAGCCGCGCCCACCCCAGCACCGAGTTCAGCGGCGTGCGCAGCTCGTGGGAGAGCGTGGCGATGAACTCGTCCTTGGCGCGGCTGGCCCGCTCCGCCTCGGCCCGGGCCGCCTGCTCCCGCTCCAGCAGGGTCATGCGCTCGGCCTCGACGCGCCGCAGCCACTCCCGCTCGTCGCGCAGGGTCTCCTCGACGCGGGTCCGCTCGTCGTCGGTGCGCTGCACCTCGCGCGCGTTGCGCCAGACCACCACCGAGCCGGTGACCACCGCCGAGACCACCACCAGCGAGGCCCCCACCAGCCCCTCGTACTGGCCGAGCCGCGGTCCGCCCACCAGGAAGAGCCA
>JAJZTO010000145.1 GCA_021848865.1 Myxococcales bacterium | reverse complement strand
GCTGGTGCTCTCCTCCGGCGCCGGCGAGGCGGGCGGCGACCTGCTGGCGCTGCCGCGGGCGGCGGGGCGGCTGCGCCAGGCCGGGCTCTCGGCGGCGGTGGTGCGGCGGGTCTGCGGGGGGAACGCGGTCCGGCTGCTGGGGATCGATCCGGCGGCGCTGCGCGGGCGGCGCTGAGGCCGCGGCTACCGCTGGCGCCGCCAGTGGCCGCTGCGGCCGCCCTTCTTCTCCAGGAGGACGATCTCCTCGATGCGCATGCCGCGCTCGTACCGCTTCAGCATGTCGTAGACGGTGAGGCAGCCGGCCGCCACCGCCGCCAGCGCCTCCATCTCCACGCCGGTGCGGTCCACGGTGCGGACGGTGGCGACGATCTCGACGCCGCCCGGGCGGGGCCTCGCCTCCACCTCCACGCCCGAGAGGGCGATGGGGTGGCAGAGCGGCACCAGCTCCGGCGTCCGCTTGGCGGCCATCACCCCGGCCAGGCGCGCCGCGGCGATGACGTCCCCCTTCTCCGACTCGCCGCGGCGGACGATGCGCACCGTGGCGGGCGCCATGGCCACGAAGCCGCGCGCCACCGCGACCCGCTCGGTCCGCTCCTTCGCGCCGACGTCGATCATCTTCATGGTGGGACCCGCCCCTTGCCCCGGCCGGGACCGGGATGACGGAACGTCAGTGGATGCCCCTGTCGGCGAGCCAGCGCTCGGCGTCGATGGCGGCGGTGCAGCCGCTGCCGGCGGCGCTGATGGCCTGGCGGTAGGTGGGGTCGCAGACGTCGCCGGCGGCGAAGACCCCGTCCACGCTGGTGCGGCTGGAGGGGGACGCGACCTTCAGGTAGCCGACCTCGTTCATCTCCAGCTGGCCCTTGAAGACGGCGGTGTTGGGCTCGTGGCCGATGCCCAGGAACATCCCCTTGAGCGGCAGGTCGCGCTTCGAGCCGTCCCGGGTGCTCTTCAGCCGCAGCCCGGTGACCCCCTTGCCGTCGCCCAGCACCTCCTCCACGGTCGCGTTCCAGGCGAACTCGATCTTGGGGTTCTGCCTGGCCCGCTCCGCCATCACCTTGGAGGCGCGCAGCGCGTCGCGCCGGTGCACGATGGTGACCTTGCTGGCGTACTTGGTGAGGAAGGAGGCCTCCTCCACCGCGGTGTCGCCGCCTCCCACCACCGCCACCTCCACGCCGCGGAAGAAGAAGCCGTCGCAGGTGGCGCAGGCCGAGACGCCCTTGCCCCGGTAGGCGGTCTCCGAGGGGATCCCCAGCCACTTCGCCGAGGCGCCGGTGGCCACGATCACCGCGTCGGCGGTGTAGGCGTTGTCCTCCTGCCAGATCCGGAAGGGCCGGCGGCTGAAGTCCACCTTGGTCACCTCGCCCAGCACGAAGCGGGTGCCGAAGCGCTCCGCCTGCTGCTTGAACTTCTCCATCAGCTCCGGCCCGAGGATGCCCTCGGGGAAGCCGGGGTAGTTCTCGACGTCGCTGGTGATGGTGAGCTGGCCGCCGGGCTGGAAGCCCTCGAAGAGCAGCGGCGCCAGGTTGGCGCGGGCCGCGTAGAGCGCGGCGGTGTAGCCGGCGGGGCCGGCTCCGATGATGGCGAGCTTCTCGTGCTGGGCCATGTCCTCTCCTGTGCAGCGGAATGCTTAGCGTGTGGGAGCCATCCTGTCACCGCCCGATTCACCGCCATCGGCCACCCATGGGGCGTGCTATGGTGCGCAGCCCATGTCCCACGTCGTCGTCGGCTTCACGGTCATGGTGGCCCTGATGATCGCCGTCCCGGTGCTGCTCGCCTGGATCGGCGGGCGGCGCAAGCTCCGCGTCGGCCGCACCGGCGGGGTGATGGTGCTGCGGATGCCGCGGGGCCACCACGCCGTCCTGGCCGCGCTGGCCATCCTCCCCTTCGGCGCCTTCACGGTGCTGGCGCTGTCGGTCGCCTGGGCGCCGTCGAGCGGCTCGGGCCGCTTCGTCCTGGCGGGCTTCACCGGCCTGCTGGGGACGCTGCTCGGCGGCTGGCTGCTGCTGCTCGAGGCGCGCGGCTGCCTCCGGATCGACGACGCCGGCTTCGAGAGGGTGGGCGCGCTCTCGCGGCGGCGGTCGGCCTGGGGCGACGTCGCCAAGGTCACCTTCAACCCGGTGAGCAACTGGTTCTACATGACCCTGGCCGGCGGCGGCCGGGTCTACGTCACCGAGGCGCACGACGGCATCGCCAGCTTCGCGGAGCTGGCGCTGCAGCGGCTGCCGCCGAAGGTGCTCGCCGACTGTCCCGACGCCGCCCAGGCGCTGCGCGAGGTGGCGGAGAGCTGAAGGCCCGGCCCCGGCGCTCCGCCGGTGTTGCCGCCAGCCGGTCCAGGACCTAGGCTCGGGCGTCGAGGAGGCGTGCCGGCAGGTCCGGGACGAGCCGCGGCGTGAGCGAGGAGAGCAAGGCGCCGTCGGACGAGGAGCCGGCCAGGGGCCGGGCCTGGCGCGCCCTGCCGGCCCTGGGCCAGCGGGTGGTGGCGGGCGGGCGCTCGCTACTCCACCTCGACGCCGCGCCGCTCGACATGCGGATCCTCGGCCGCGTCCTCCTCCACGCGGCGCTGGTGGGGACCATCGCCGGGCTGCTGGGGGCCGCCTTCTTCGCCGCGCTGGAGCTCTCGCAGCGCTACCTGGTGGGCCGTCTCGCCGGGTACGAGGCTGTGCGGGCCGTCGGGGAGACCTTCCTCCCCCCGCTCGCGGGCGCCACCTTCCGCCCCTGGCTGCTCGCGCTCCTGCCCGCCGCCGGGGGGCTCGTCAGCGGTGTCCTCACCTGGCGCTTCGCGCGCGAGGCCGCCGGGGGCGGGGGCGACGCCGCCATCGAGTCCTACCACCACGGCGGCGTGATCCGGCGCCGGGTGCTCCCCGTGAAGGCCCTCGCGGCCGTCGCCACCCTCGGCGCCGGGGGCTCCGGCGGCCGCGAGGGGCCGACCATGCAGATCGGGAGCGCCATCGGGGCGCTGGTGGGGCGCCTGCTCCCGACCAGCGCGCGCGAGCGCCGCATCCTGCTCGTGGCCGGCATCGCCGCCGGCATGGCCGCCGTCTTCCGGACGCCGCTCGGGGCCGCGCTGCTGGCGACGGAGATGCTGTACCGGGACGACTTCGAGGGGGAGGCGCTGGTCCCGGCCGTCCTTGCCAGCGTCGCGGCCTACTCGATCTCCAGCTCGATCCTCGGCCCGTCCGCGCTCTTCGGCCGCCTGCCGCCCGCGCCCTTCGTCCCCGCCCACCTCCCCCTCTACGCGCTGATGGCCCTGGTGGTGGCGCTCGCCGGCGCCGGGTTCGTCGCCGCGCTTCGCGCCGTCCGCCGCGTCTCCACCCGGCTGCCCATCCCGCCCTGGGCGCGGCCCGCCGCCGGCGGCCTGGCGATGGGCGGCCTGGGCGTGGGCCTGGTCCTGGCGCTGCGCGCCTGGCCCGGGGTGGCGATGCCGGAGCTGGGCGTGTTCGGGGGCGGGTACGGCCTGGCCCAGGTGGCCATCGGCGGCGGCGTCCGGTTGCCGCAGGGCTGGACCCTGGTGGCGCTGCTGGCGCTGCTCGCCGCCGCGAAGCTGGCCGCCTCGGCGCTCACCATCGGCTCCGGGGGCGCCGCGGGGGACTTCGCCCCCTCGCTGGTGATCGGGGGCCTGGTGGGCAGCGCCTTTGGCCACGCCGCGGCGCTGCTCCTGGGCGATCCCCGGCTCCAGCCCGGCGCCTTCGCGCTGGTGGCCATGGGGACCTTCTACGGCGGCGTCGCCCACACGCCGCTCAGCGCGGTCATCATGGTGGCCGAGCTGGCCGGGAGCTACGACCTGCTCGTCCCCATGATGCTGTCGGTGGGGATCTCCTTCGTGGTCCTGCGCCGCTGGTCCCTCTACGAGAGGCAGCCGCCGACCAAGGCCGACGCGCCGCTCCACCGCGACGAGGGAGCGGCGGCGGGCGCCCTGGCCCGGGCCCGGATCGCCGGGATCTTCGTGCCGCAGGAGATCGAGCCGGTGGCGGAGCACCTGCCCATGGTGGCGCTCCGCGACCTCGCCGCGGCGGCGCGCGCCCAGCGCGCCTGCGCCGTCCTGGACGCGCACGGGGTCCCGCGCCGGATGGTCGACCTCTCGGTGGTGCTCGCCGCCGACCGGGCCGACCTCGGCGCGGCCGTCGTCGCCGACGCCGCGGTGCGGCTGGTGCACGTGGAGCCGGACGCCTCGCTGGCCCGGGCGGCCGAGCTCCTCGCCGAGTCCGGGATGAGCCAGCTGCCGGTGATGGCGGACGGCCGGATCCTGGGCTGGGTGGGAGAGGCCGAGGTGGCGCGGGCCGTTCTGAAGGCCGCCGGCGCCGGCACGGGCTGACCGCCCGCCGGGCGGGACGCCCGGCCTGTCCCGGCTCTTCAACCCCGCCGCGCCAGCGGTCGCACCGAGACGCCGTCCGCGCGCAGCCGCTCCCGCACGGCGCGGGCCAGCTCCGGCGCGCCCGGCGTGTCCCCGTGCAGGCAGAGGGTGTCGGCGGCCACCGGGACCACCGTCCCGTCGGCGGCCACCACGCTGCGCTCCCGGGCCAGGCGCGAGGCGCGCTCGGCCACCGCCGCCGGGTCCTCCACCAGCGCCCCCGGCTGGCCACGCGGGATCAGCGTCCCCCGCGCCGTGTAGCCCCGGTCGGCGAAGGCCTCCTCGGCGCAGGCCAGGCCCAGCCCGCGGACCAGGCCGGCCATGGGCGAGCCGGCCAGGCACACCACCACCAGCCCGGGGTCCACCTCGCGCACCGCCTCGGCGACGGCCCGCGCCAGCCCGGCGTCGCCCGCGGCGGCGTTGTAGAGCGCGCCGTGCGGCTTCACGTGGGCGAGCGGCACCCCCTCCTCGCGGCAGATCGCGAGCAGGGCGCGGACCTGCGCCGCCACGTCGGCGCGCACCTCGGCGGGGCTGCGCGGCAGCCGCTCGCGGCCGAAGCCGGCGCGGTCGGGGTAGGAGGGATGGGCGCCGACGGCGACGCCGTGGCGGCGCGCCAGCCGGACCGTGGCGCGCATGCTGGCCTGGTCCCCGGCGTGGCCGCCGCAGGCGACGTTGGCCGAGGTGACGAGCGGCATGAGCCGCTCGTCGTCGCCGGCCCCCTCGCCCATGTCGCAGTTCAGGTCGATGGTCCCGCCCGCCATGACGTCACCTCGCTCGCCGGAGCCCGGCCCGCCCGCCCGCCGCCCGCGCCACGCGCCGGGCCAGGCCGTCGAGCCAGGCCCGCTCCGCCCGGAGCGCCGCCACCGCCTCGGCCTGGCGGCAGGCGGCGAAGCGGACCTCGTCGCCGGCCCGCGCCTGGGCCAGCAGCCGGAGGTCGGGCCCGGCGATGGTCGCGATCTTGGCGTAACCGCCGGCGGTGTGGCAGTCCACCATCATGGCGATGGGCAGGCCGCTGCCGGTCACCTGCACCGCGCCCGGCAGGATCGGGTCGGTGAGGACGTCGGCGCCGCCGCGCAGCCGCACCGGGGGGCCGTCGAGCCGGTAGCCCATGCGGTCGTTCTGCGGCGTCACCTTCCAGGCCGTCCCCAGGAAGGTGGCGATCCCCTCCTCGGTGAACCGGTCCTCCTGCGGGCCGAGCAGGACCCGGAGCCGGGCGCCGCCGCCGCAGGGGGGCGTCTCCCCCGGCCCGAGCGCCAGCGGCGGCGGCGGGCGGGCGGCCGGCCGGCCCACCGGGAGGCGGTCGCCGGCCCGCAGCGCCCGCCCCTCGAGGCCGCCGACGGCGGCGCGGGTGTAGGTGGAGCGGCTCCCCAGCACCGGCGGCACGGCGACGCCGCCGCGCACCGCCAGGTAGGCGCGCACGCCGGCCCGGGCGGCGCCGAAGGCCAGCGTGCTCCCGGCCGGCGCCAGGAAGGAGGACCAGGCCGGCAGCGGGGAGCCGTCCAGCGTGGCGGAGAGGTCGGCGCCGGCCACCGCGGCGAGGGCCGGGGCCTCGAAGCGCCAGGCGCCACCGGCCAGCGTCAGCTCCACCGCCGCCGCGCCCGGCTCGTTGCCGGCGAGGAGGTTGGCGGCGGCCAGCGCCAGCCGGTCCATGGCGCCGGCCACCGGCATCCCGAAGGCCCGGAAGCCCGGCCGCCCGGCGTCCTGCACCGTGCAGAGCAGCCCCGGCTTCACCACCGCGATCACCGCTCCACCTCCGGCCGCCAGGCGCCGGCGGCCACGGCGCGCGCCGTCTCGTCGAAGGCCTCGCGCTCCACCGGGACGAAGCGCAAGCCGTCGCCGGCGGCGAGGAGGAAGGGGCGGCTCGCGCCCGGCGCCGGGTCGAAGAGCCGCAGCGGGGTGCGCCCCAGGACGCGCCAGCCGCCCGGGCTCTCCACCGGGTAGATGCCGGCCTGCGGCCCGGCGATCGCCACCGATCCGGCCGGGGTCCGCAGCCGCGGCGAGTCGAGCCGCGGGCAGGCGAGCCGCGGGTCGAGGCCGCCCAGGTAGGGGAAGCCCGGCGTGAAGCCGAGGAGGTAGACGCGGTAGACCGGTGCCGCGTGGAGGGCGACGACCTCGGCGGGGGGGACGCCGGCGCGCCGCGCCACCTCCTCGAGGTCGGGCCCGAGCTCGCCGCCGTAGCAGACCGGGACCCGGACCACGCGCCGCGGGGGCCCGGCCGCGGTGCCGGCCACCTCGCGCGCCAGCGCCGCGAGCCGGCGCACCAGGCGCGCGCGCGGTATCGCCAGCGGATCGAAGATCACCAGCAGCGAGGCGTAGCTCGGCACCACCTCGAGCACCGGGGCGCCCAGCCGCCGGGTGACGGCGCCCGCCAGGGCGTGGACCCGGGCGTTCACCGCCGGATCCACCGCCGTGCCCAGCTCGACGGTGATGCCGCCCTCGCCCTGGGGGAGGAGGCGGATCACCGGCGGCGCCTGCGGCGCGGCTCCCCGGCCCCGCCGTTCCCGCCCAGGCTGACGGTGGCGGTGCGCGAGGCCTGGTCGTAGGCGCCGGCCTGGCCGCGGAGGAACTGGGCGAAGCCGGCGAGCCGGTCGGCCTCCTCGTCGGAGCGGCCGAAGCCCGAGACCAGGCAGTCGTCGCGGACCTGCTTGTACCGGTTGCAC
>JAJZTO010000144.1 GCA_021848865.1 Myxococcales bacterium | reverse complement strand
TTCGCCGAGATCCACGAGGACCCGGCCACGGCCAGGAGCGACGGCCCCAACTCGCTCGACTTCGGGATGGCCGACCGGCTGCTCGCCGAGGTGCTCGCCATCCGCCGGGCGCTGGGGCAGGCGTGAAGCGGCGCCCCGCCCGCGCGCCCCCCTCGCCCCGGCCCCCTCCCTCCGCGAGGCGGGGGGGGAAGGCGGAGGGGGCGCCGCGCCTCCGCGGCCGGGAGCTGCTGGCTCGCGCCGCGCGCATCCGGCTGCTCCTCCTCGACGTCGACGGGGTCCTCACCGACGGGCGCCTCTGGTACGGCCCGGAGGGGGAGGCGCTCAAGGCCTTCGACGTGCACGACGGCCACGGCCTGGTCCTGATCCGCGACCGGATCCAGCTCGGCGTCGTCTCCGGCCGCCCCGGGAAGGCCTCGGAGGCGCGGCTGCGCGAGCTGCGCTTCTCGCACCTGGTCTTCGGCCAGCGCGACAAGCTCGCCGGCTACGCCCAGCTCGCCCACCTCGGCCTCCCCGACGACGCGGTCGCCTACATGGGCGACGACGTGAACGACCTGCCGCTCCTGCGCAGGGTGGGGCTCTCGGCGGCGCCGGCCGACGCCCGGCCCGAGGTGCGCGCCGCGGTGCACTTCGTCGCCGGCGCGCCCGGCGGCCGCGGCGCGGTGCGGGAGCTGTGCGACCTCATCGCCCGCGCCCAGGGCATCGCCGTCGATCCCGGCCGGTAGCGTCCCGGGGGCCCGGCGGCCTCCGATCCGCGCCCCCGGATCCCGTGCTAGCTTCCGCCGCGGTGCCGGTCCCGCTCTCCAAGCGCGTCAAGCGCGAGCTGCGCTCCCTCTTCCTCCAGGGGGTGGTGCGGCTGCTCGGGCTCCTCCCGCTCCCCGCCGCCCTGGCGCTGGGGAGCCTGCTCGGCCGGGTGGCCTGGCCCCTGGCGCGGGCGACCCGCCGCCAGGCGCTCGCCTCGCTGGCCGTCGCCTTCCCGGAGCGGTCGCCGGCCGAGCGCGAGGCCATCGGCCGCCGGAGCCTCAAGCACCTCGCCTGGCTCGCCGCCGAGGTGGTGACGCTGCGCCGCTACCGGAGCCGCTTCGACGCCTACGTCACCTTCGCGGGCGACGGCGAGCGGCTGCTGAAGGAGGCCGTCGGGCGCGGGCGCGGGCTGGTCTTCGCGACCGGCCACGTCGGCAACTGGGAGCTGATGGCGCGCCGGGTGGCCCGGGCCGGCATCCCCAACGCCGGCGTCGCCAAGCTGGGCAACGACCCCCGGATGAACCGGACCATGGCCCGGGTCCGGGCCGAGGGGGGCGTCACCACCCTCTGGCGCGAGGAGGCGAGCACCGGCCGCGCCATCATCCGGGTCTTCAAGGAGGGCAAGGCCCTCGGCCTGCTCATCGACCAGGACACCAGCGTCCAGGGGGTGTTCGTGCCCTTCTTCGGCCGCCCGGCGTTCACGCCCCGCGCCGTCGGCGACCTGGCGCTGCGCTTCAAGGCGCCGGTGGTGGTCGCCTGGACCCGCCGCCGGGGGCCGCGGGCCGGCGACGGCCACGAGGTCTGCGTCGTCGAGGTGCCCTACGACCCGGACCCGGCCGATCGAGAGGCGGAGTCCCTCCGCATCACCGCCGCCTGCACCGCGAGGCTGGAAGAGGCCATCCGCGACCGCCCCGACGAGTGGGTCTGGATGCACGAACGGTGGAAGAGGCAGCCGTCACCCGAAAGCGGCAGGGAAGCCACGGCAAGTTCGGTGCCGAATTCCTGAAAGCTTACCGATGCATGGAAGATCGCCCCGCGGGGCTAGCCCAGCAAGGGATGTGCCATTAGAATGAAGGTAGGAAATTCTGCTATATTCATGAGGATTTCAGCCACCATCGCCCTCCTCTTCGCGCTTGCCGGATGCGGCGCCGAGAAGGGCCGGGAGGTCGAGGACGTGCCGCCAGGCATCGCGTTCGACGGACTTCGGTTCCGGGCCTACCGGGGCTCGACGCTCGCCGCCACGGGCCAGGCAGCCCACGCCTCCTTCCGCCGGGACAGCACGGAGCTCTGGGCGGAGAGCGCCGCGGTGACCCTCCCCGGCCGGCCCGGCGAGGCGGGGGTGGTGGTCACCGCCCCGCGCGTCGACGGAAACCTCCGGGTCCGGGAGTTTGCGGCGGCCGGCGGCGTCACCGCCCGGCGCGGCCCGGTGACGGCGACGACCGAGCGCGTCCGCTGGGATCCGGCCCGGGGCCGGGTGGTGGGCGACGAGCCGGTGGCGCTGCGCGGCCCGGGCTACGCCCTCGACGGCCCGGGCTTCGTCCTCGACCCGGAGGCCGCCACGGTGCGCATCTCCGGGAAGGGGACCCTGCGGGCCGGGCAGGGCGTGGGGCGCTGATGGTGGCCGCCCTCCTGCTCGCCGCGGCGCTCCGGGCGCCGCCGCAGGCCGCTCCCGTGCCCGCGGTCCCGGCCGGCCCGCCCATCCGCGTCCAGTACGACGCCGCCGAGTACCGCGACCGGGAGCACCGCACGGTGATGACCGGCAAGCCGGTGGTCCTCACCCGCGGCGACGCGGTGCTGGTGTGTCGCAAGCTCACCTTCGAGAACGACGAGCGGGGCGAGCTGAAGCGGGCCACCTGCGAGGGCGACGTGAAGCTGACCCGGGGGGAGCGGGTGGTGACCTGCCTCACCGCGGTCTACGAGGCGGCCCTGGCGCGGGTGACCTGCCGCGGCGACGTGACCATCGCCGACGGGCGCTCGTCCATGACCGCCGAGGAGCTGGCCTACGACCTCGACGAGAACCGGGTGGCGCTGACCCGGGGCAAGGGGTCGCTGTACGAGGTCCCGGGCCGGGCGCTGCCGGTGGGCCGGCGCGGAGGCAAGCCGTGAGCGCCGGCGACGGGCTGCTGGCGGCCGAGGGGCTGGTGAAGAGCTACCGCCGCCGCCGGGTGGTGGACGAGGTCTCCTTCCACGTCCACCCGGGCGAGGTGGTGGGGCTGCTCGGGCCCAACGGCGCCGGCAAGACCACCAGCTTCAACATGGTGGTGGGGCTGGTGGCGCCCGACGCCGGCCGGGTCCGGCTCGGCGACCGGGAGCTGACGCGGCTGCCCATGCACCGGCGGGCCCGCCGCGGCGTGGGCTACCTGCCGCAGGAGGCCTCCATCTTCCGCAAGCTCACGGTGCGCCAGAACTTCACCGCGGTGCTGGAGGCGCTGGGCACGGGGCGGGCCGAGCGGGAGCGGCGGGCGGACGAGCTGCTGGCCGAGTTCCGGCTGGAGAAGGTGGCGGGGAGCAAGGGCGAGACCCTCTCCGGCGGCGAGCGCCGCCGCGCCGAGGTGGCCCGCAGCCTGCTGGCCGGACCGCGCTTCATCCTCTTCGACGAGCCCTTCGCCGGGGTGGACCCCATCGCCGTGGGCGAGCTGCAGCGGCTCATCGGCGCCCTGAAGCAGAAGGGGATCGGCGTGCTGCTCACCGACCACAACGTGCGCGAGGCCCTCGGGATCTGCGACCGGGCCTACATCCTCTCGGCCGGGCGCATCCTCGAGGAGGGCACCCCCGCCGAGATCGCCGGCAGCGAGCGGGCCCGGGCCGTCTACCTGGGCGAGCGCTTCAAGCTCGACGACGCGAACGAGGCGCGGCCATGAGCCTGGAGCTGAAGCAGAGCCTGCGCATGACGCAGCAGCTGGTGATGACCCCCCAGCTGCAGCAGGCCATCAAGCTCCTCCAGCTCTCCCGGATGGAGCTGGTCGAGCTGGTCCGCACCGAGATGACGGAGAACCCGCTCCTCGAGGACTCCGGCGACGCCGAGGAGGACCGGCCCGCCGAGGGGGCGAGCCCGGCCGAGCAGGAGGAGGTCGAGGCGGCGCCCCAGCCCAAGGAGCCGGACCGGTCCGAGGAGGTGAAGGGCGAGGAGGGGCAGAACGAGATCGACTGGGACCAGTACCTGGAGCACTACCAGCTCCAGGGCCACACCGCCCCCTCCAACCGCGGCCTGGCCGACGAGGATCTCCCCGGCTACGAGGCCACCCTGACGAAGAAGGGCGACCTGGTCGATCACCTGGTCTGGCAGCTGCGCCTCTCCCACTTCACGCCGGAGGAGGAGCAGGTCGCGATGCTGATCATCGGCAACCTCGATCCGGACGGCTACTTCAAGATGCCGTCGGTGGAGGGGGAGCCGGAGGAGACGGCCCAGCGCGACCCGCTGGTGCGGGTGGCCTTCGAGGCCGGGGTGGGGCTGGAGTTCGCCGAGAAGGTGCTGAAGAAGGTCCAGACCCTCGACCCGGTGGGCGTGGCGGCGCGCGACCTGCGCGAGTGCCTGCTCCTCCAGGTGCGCTTCCTGAACGCCGACACCCCGGAGATCGTGGCCATCGTCGAGCGCCACCTGAAGCACCTCGAGTCCAAGAACTACCAGGCCGTCGCCCGGGACCTGAAGGTGCCGCTCGAGGAGGTGGTGAAGGCGGTGCGGCTGATCTCGCGCCTCGAGCCCAAGCCGGGCCGCGCCTTCACCGGGGAGGAGGCGCAGTACATCACCCCCGACGTCTACGTCCACAAGATGGGGGACCGGTACGTCACGGTGCTGAACGACGACGGCCTCTCCAAGCTCCGCATCAGCGGGATGTACCGGGCGGCGCTGAAGAACGGCGACGCCGGGAAGGCCAAGGAGTACATCCAGGACAAGCTCCGCAGCGCGGTGTGGCTGATCCGCTCCATCCACCAGCGGCAGCGGACCATCTACAAGGTCACCGAGTCGATCGTGAAGTTCCAGCGGGAGTTCCTGGACAAGGGCATCGCCCACCTGAAGCCGCTGATCCTGCGCGACGTGGCCGAGGACATCGGCATGCACGAGTCCACCGTCTCGCGGGTCACCACCAACAAGTACGTCCACACGCCGCAGGGCATCTACGAGCTGAAGTTCTTCTTCAACTCCGCCATCAACAGGACCGGCGGCGACGAGATCGCCAGCGAGGCGGTGAAGAACCACATCAAGCAGATCGTCGCGGCCGAGGACCCGAAGCACCCGCACTCCGACCAGCGGATCGTGGAGCTGCTGCGCGGCCAGGGCATCGAGATCGCGCGGCGCACCGTCGCCAAGTACCGCGAGGTGCTGGGCATCCTCCCGTCGTCGAAGCGCAAGAAGTACTTCTGACCGCCGGCCGCGGGCGCCGGGCACCCGCGAGAGGCGCCCTTTTCCTTTGCGGTCCGGCGACGCACCCGTTAGGACCGATCATGCAACCCCCGGGGATCACGGGATTCTCCGGCGTTTCCGGCGCCGGGGGGACGAGGTCCGGGACCGGAGCCGGTGCTAAGATGAAATCGGGCATGGCGCCCAGCTTCACAGCGGCCGCGGCGGGCGGTGCCTCCGGAGACGGGGGCGCGTGGGCCGCGGCCGAATCGTGCAGAGCGGTCCCATCCGCGAGGAGGCGGCAGACATGCAGGTGAACATCACCTTCAGGCACCTCGAGCCGACCGAAGCCCTCAAGTCGCACGCCCGGGAGAAGGTGGAGCACGTGCAGCGCTACGTCGATCGGCCGAGCGGGGCCCACGTGGTGCTCTACGTGGAGAACCTGGAGCACCACGCCGACATCACGGTGAAGGCCGGAACCTTCCTGGTCCGGGGCCAGGCCAAGAGCCCGGACATGTACGCGTCCATCGACCTCGCCGCCGAGAAGATCGAGCGGCAGCTCAAGAAGCACAAGGAGAAGCTCAAGGACCACAAGGCCCCGACGCCGGCCAACGGCTGGAAGCCGGTCGAGGTGCGCCACGACGTGCTGGCGGTGGACGAGCAGCCCAGCGACCGGGTGGTGAAGAGCACCAGCTTCCAGGCCAAGCCCATGTCGCTGGACGAGGCCATCCTCCAGCTCGACCTGCTGGAGTCGAAGTTCTTCGTCTTCCAGAACGCCCGGGACCACGCCATCAACGTCGTCTACCGCCGAGACGACGGGAAGCTGGGGCTGATCGAGGCCCGCGCCGGCTAGCGCGCCGCCTTGCCCCTCGCCCGGCTGCGTGCTTCACTCCGCAGTCGCATGCGCATCGCCGACCTGCTCGCGCCCGGCGGCGTGATCGAGCTGGCCGGCACCGCCCCGGGGGCGGTGCTGGCCGAGCTGGCGGCGCCGGTGGCGCGCGGCCTGGGGCTCGACGCGGCGCAGCTGGCCGCGTCGCTGGCGGCGCGGGAGAAGCTCTCCTCGACCGGCGTCGGCGACGGGGTGGCCATCCCCCACGCCCGGGTGAAGGGGCTGCAGCAGCTGGTCTGCTGCCTGGGGCGGGCGCGCCAGGGCGTGGAGTTCCACGCCATCGACGGCCGGCCGGTGCGCCTCTTCCTGGCGCTCTTCGCCCCCGAGGGCGGCGCCGGGGCGCACCTGCAGGCCCTCTCCAGGGTCTCCCGGATCTTCAAGGGCGCCGGCTTCCGCGAGGCGGCGCTGGCCGCGCCCGACGCCGCGGCGCTGCGCGAGCTGTTCCTGGCCGAGGACGCGAAGGGCTGACGAGGCGGAGGGCGGGCCCCCGCCCCGCGCCGGACGCAGGCCAGGTCGTGCAGGGCGGGGCCTCGTGCCCCGCCGGGCCGCGAGGCCGCCCGCCGCGCCTCCTAGTGCTTCACGCCGTGGAAGAGCCGGTTCCAGCGCGGGCCGTCCGGCCCCCAGGAGACCAGCGCCACCCAGGCCCGCCCCTTGATGCGCCCCACCGGCACCGGGCCGAAGACGCGGCTGTCGGCGGAGTGGTCGCGGTGGTCGCCCGCCAGCCAGACGGTGCCGGCCGGGACCACCGCGGGCGGGACGTCGCCGCAGGGCAGGAAGGGGGTGCAGTAGGTCCGGTACACGTGCTGGTCGAGCCGCTCCTCGTAGGCGACGCAGGGCTCCTCGTGCCAGTCGCCGCCCTCGGTCCGGTCCTGGTAGCTGCAGGCGCCGTCCAGGCGCCGCCGCGGCACCGGCTTTCCGTTGAGCACCAGCGCGCCGTCCCGGATCTCCACGGTGTCCCCGCCCACCGCCACCACCCGCTTGATGAGGTCGTCGCCGCGGGCGTTGCCGGGGGGCGCGAGCAGCACCACGATGTCGCCGCGCCGGGGCGAC
>JAJZTO010000143.1 GCA_021848865.1 Myxococcales bacterium | reverse complement strand
TCCGATCTGAGGTGCGGGAGCCAGCGGCGCTTCTGCGCCTCGGTGCCGAAGGCGGCGAGGAGGTTGGCGTTGGCCGCGGTGAGCGAGACGTAGGAGGTGGTGGCGGCGTTGGCGGCCGAGAACACCGCCTGGCAGGCCCGCGAGACGGTGCAGGGCAGCTGCATCCCGCCCACCTGGTAGTCCCGCGCCGCGGAGAGGAAGCCGGCCTCGACGTAGGCGTCGAGCGCCTCCTTCACCGCCGGGAGGAGCCGCACCCGCCCGCCCTCCAGGGTGGGCTCGTGCTCGTCGGCGGCGCGGTTGTGGGGGGCGAACTTCTCCGCGGCGATGGCCAGGGCGGCGTCCAGGGCCGAGAGGAAGGTGTCGCGCGAGTGGTCGGCGAAGCGGGGGCGCGCGGTGAGCGCCTCCACGTCCAGCGCCTCGAAGAGCTGGAAGGCGAGGTCGCGCCGGTTGACGAAGGGAGTGGTCACGGGAGCGGTCCGGTCGCGGTGGGGGCTACACCTCGAGCCACTCCTTGCGGACGGCGTCGTTGCCCCGGAGCTCCTGGGGGGTGCCCTGGAAGACGATGCGGCCGTGGCCCATGACGTAGAGGCGACGGGAGATGTCGAGGGCGATGTCGAGCTTCTGCTCGACGAGCAGGACCGCGACGCCGCGGCGGGCGATCTCCCCGAGGAAGGCGCCGACCTGCTCGACGATCTTGGGGGCGAGCCCCTCGGTGGGCTCGTCGATCATCACCAGCTGCGGGTCGCCCATCAGGGTCCGGCAGAGGGTGAGCATCTGCTGCTCGCCGCCGGAGAGGACGCCGGCGGGGGTGTCGGCGCGCTGCTCGAGCTGGGGGAAGAGGGCGAAGACGTCCTTCATCCCCCAGCGGGCCGACTCGCGCTTGCCCTTGAGGCCGAGCTCGAGGTTCTGGCGGACGGTGAGGTCCTGGAAGATGGCGCGGTCCTCGGGCACCCAGCCCAGGCCGCGGCGGGCGATCTGGTGGGCCTTCAGGCCCAGGATCTCGCGGCCCTGGAAGCGGACGCTCCCGGTGGCGGTCACCTGGCCCATCACCGCCTTCACGGTGGTGGAGCGCCCCACGCCGTTGCGCCCGAGCAGGGCGACGATCTCCCCCGCGCCCACGGAGAGGTGGACCCCGTGGAGGACGTGGCTCTTGCCGTAGAAGGCGTGGAGGTCGTTCACCTCAAGCATCGGCGACGCTCTTGCCCAGGTAGGCCTCCTGGACGGCCGGGTTGGCGCGGATCTCGGCCGGGGTGCCGGTGGCGATGATCTGCCCGTAGACCAGCACCGAGATGCGGTCGGCGAGCCCGAAGACCACGCCCATGTCGTGCTCCACCATCACCAGGGTCTTGCCCTCGGTCATGCGCCGGACCAGCGCCACCGCCTCGTCCGACTCGGAGCGGCTCATGCCGGCGGTGGGCTCGTCGAGGAGGATGACGTCGGCGCCGCCGGCGACGGTGACGCCGATCTCCAGGGCCCGCTGCTCGGCGTAGGAGAGGACGCCGGCCAGCGTGTCGCGGCGGGCGGCCAGGCCGATCCGCTCCAGGATCTCCTCGGCCCGTTCGCGCGCGTCCCGCAGCGCGCTCAGCCGGTGCCAGAAGGAGTAGCGGTAGCCCATGGGCCAGAGCACCGCGCAGCGGACGTTGTCGAAGACGCTGAGGTGCGGGAAGATGTTGGTGATCTGGAAGCTGCGGCACAGCCCCCGCCGGTTGATCTCGTGGGGCGTCCGCCCGGTGACCTCCTCCCCCTTCAGCTCGATCCGCCCCGACGACACCGGGAAGCGCGCGCTCACCAGGTTGAAGAGCGTCGACTTCCCGGCGCCGTTCGGCCCGATGATGGCGTGCCGCTCGCCCGCCGGGACCTCCAGGTCCACCCCGCGGATGATCGGCGTGCGCCCGAAGCTCTTGCGCACCGCCGACAGCTTCAGGGCCGGCGCGCTCACGACCGGCCCTCCGCCGCCAGCGCCGCGTGGATCTCGGCCCAGCGCCCGGAGATGCGCTTCCAGACGACCCGGAGCAGCAGCGCGCCCACCAGCACCGCCGCGGCCGCGCCGATCCAGGGGGGCGCGGTGCGCGAGTCCAGGACCAGGCCGGGGAGCCGCAGCCGGGCGGTCCCCTCCTCCACCCGGTTCACCACCGCGTAGGCCAGCTCCACCAGGGTGACGGTCCCGCCGACGAGCAGCGCCACCGGCCCGGCCCCGGCCAGGTAGGCCGGCGCCAGCCGCCGCAGCATCCCGGCCCGGCGGGCCCGCAGGTGCAGCTGGAGGACGCCGGCGACGCCGCCCGGGGCGTAGAGGACGATCACCAGGAAGAACAGCCCGAAGTAGAAGGGCCAGGCCTTGGTGATCCCGGCCACCACCACCTGCATGACGGTGATGATCGCGGCGCCGAGGATGGGGCCGTAGAAGGTGCCGGCGCCGCCCACGTAGGCCATGAGCAGCACCGCCCCCGAGGTGTGGGCCGAGAGCGCCTCGGCGGTGACGATCTCGTAGTTCAGCGCCGACAGCCCCCCGGCGATCCCGGCGAAGAAGCCGCCCAGCGCCACCATCAGGAAGCGCACCCGCTGCGGGTTGTAGCCCAGGAACTGGGCCCGCTCCGGGTTGTCGCGCACCGCGTTGGCGACGCGCCCCAGCGGCGTCTGCGTCAGCGCGTACATGGCCACGGTGGCGACGAAGGCCCAGCCGGCGATGAGGTAGTAGACCTGGAGCTGCGGGCCGTAGGTGACGCCGAACCAGCCCTGGCCGGTGACCCGGTTGCCGGACACGCCCCCCTCGCCCCCGAACACCGCCGGGAACATCAGCGAGCTGGCGGCCACCATCTCGCCGATGCCCAGCGAGATCATCGCGAAGGTGGTGCCGGCCCGCCGCACCGTCACCGCCCCCAGCACCAGCCCCAGGAGCAGCCCGGCCGCCCCGCCCGCCAGCGGCAGCAGCGTCACCGGGAACCACCGGGCGCCGGCGCTGACGGCGTTCAGAGCGTGGATGGTCCCGAGCGCCCCCATGCCGAAGTAGACGGCGTGGCCGAAGGAGAGCAGGCCGGTCTGCCCCAGCAGCATGTTGTAGGAGAGGGCGAAGACGGTCATCACGCCGATCTGGCAGAAGAGCGAGAGGGCGTAGCCGTGGGAGACCACCAGCGGCGCCGCCGCGATGACCAGCAGGAACCCGCCGAAGCCCAGCAGCCGCCGGCGGTTCAGGACGGGCGGGACGCCGCTCATGTCTCGCGCGCCCCCATCAGGCCGCGGGGCCGGAAGATCAGCACCGCCACCATGAGCAGGTACGGCATGATCGGCGCGAGCTGCGTCAGCGACAGGCGCGCCAGCGCCGGGGCGTCGGGCACGCCCAGCCCCAGCCGCCGCGCCAGGTCCACCACCGAGAAGTCGGACGCGACCATGAAGGTCTGCAGCACCCCGATGAGCAGCGACGCCAGGAAGGCGCCGCCCAGCGACCCCAGGCCGCCCACCACCACCACCACGAAGACGATGGGGCCCATCGCCGCGGCCATCCCCGGCTCGGTGACGTAGGCGTTGCCGGCGATGACCCCGGCCAGCGCGGCCAGCGCCGCGCCGCTGCCGAAGACCAGGGTGAAGACGCGGGGGACGTCGTGGCCCAGCGCCTGGACCATCTCCGGCCGGGTCAGCGAGGCCCGGATGACCAGGCCGACGCGGGTGCGGGTGATGGCCAGGTAGAGCCCGAGCAGCATGGCCAGGGACACCGCCATCATGAAGCCCTTGTAGAGGGGGAAGGAGGTGCGGAAGAGGGTGAAGGCGGCCCCGTCCAGCGAGGGCGGCACCCGGTAGTCCACCGCGGCCTTGCCCCAGACCAGCTGCACCAGCTCCTCGACGAGGAAGCTCAGGCCGAAGGTGAAGAGCAGCTCCGCCACGTGGCCGAAGCGGTGGGCCTTGCGGACGCCGAGGCGCTCGACGGCGGCGCCCAGGGCTCCCACCAGCAGGGGGGCGACCAGCAGCGCCGGCCAGAAGCCCAACCTGGCCCCGACCTGGAAGGCCAGGTAGGCCCCCAGCATGTAGAAGCTGGCGTGGGCGAAGTTGAGGATGCCCATCATGCTGAAGATCAGCGTCAGCCCGCTGGAGAGCATGAACAGCAGCAGCCCGTAGGTGACGCCGTTCAGCAGGGTGATCAGGAGGAATTCCACGCCCCGGCTCCGGTCCCGGCGGCGACGGGGCACGGGGCGCCCGTCCCCGGGCGCCCCGTCCCGCCGCGGCGCGCTAGGGCCGCTCCATCTTGCAGGTGGTGGGCAGCACGGTCTCCTGGGCCGGGACGACCAGGTCGGTGCGGAAGCCGTAGCCGGTCCCGTCCACGTCGTACTTCACCTTCTTGCCGTCCACCTTCTCGAAGGTCGAGACGTAGAGCGGCTGCATGATCTGGTGGTCCTCCTTGCGCATCCAGACGTCGCCGGTCTCGGCCTTCAGGTGCATGCCCTCCAGCGCCAGCGCCACCTTCCTCGGGTCGGTGGACTTCGCCTGGTCGATGGCCCTGGCCAGCATCCGGATCTCGTTGAGGATCCGGAAGTAGTAGAGGTCCTGCTTGGTCTTCCGCGTGAACTCGTTGGAGATCTGCTCCAGCGGGCTGGGCAGCACGTTCTTGTGCCACTCGGTGACCTGGACCACCTGGTCGGCGCCGGCCGCGCCGAAGGCGGCCGGGGTCCCCAGCCCGCCGCCGTAGTAGGTGTAGAACTTGGCCTTGAGCCCGCCGTCCTTGGCGGCCTTCACCAGCAGCGAGAGGTCGTTGCCCCAGTTGCCGGTGATGACGGCGTCGGCGCCCGAGGCCTGGATCTTGGACACGTAGGGGGCGAAGTCCTTCACCTTGCCGATGGGGTGCAGGTCGTTGCCGACGATCTGGATGTCGGGCCGCTTCTGCTTCAGCATCTCGATGGCCGCCTTGGCCACCTGGTGGCCGTGGGCGTAGTCTTGGCCGATGAGGTAGACCTTCTTCACCGCCGGGAGGCCGGCCAGGACCTTGGTGATGACCTGCATCTTCTGGTCGGTGTTGGCGTCGAAGCGGAAGTGCCAGAAGCTGCACCTCGAGTTGGTGAGGTCGGGGTCGACGGCGGCGTAGTTCAGGTAGAGCACCGTCTTGTCGGGGTTGCGGGCGTTGTGCTTGTTCACCGCGTCGACGAGCGCCCCGGCCACGCCCGAGCCGTTGCCCTGGGTGATGAAGCGGATCCCCTGGTCCACCGCCGACTGGAAGGCGATGAGGCTGTCCTGCGGGCTGCCCTTGTTGTCGATGGCCACCATCTCCAGCTTCTTGCCGCCCAGCACGCCGCCGGAGGCGTTGACGCGATCGACGATCATCCGGAAGTGCTGCAGGCCGGCCTCGCCGACGTTGGCGAAGGGGCCGGTCAGGGGATCGATGTAGGCGATCTTGATCTGCGCGGATGCCGGTGCGGCGGCGAGCAGCGCCGCGGCGGCGAGGAACGCTCGGGTCATGGCTCTTCCTCCAGCGGGTGGGGCTGCGGTTCCCCGCCGGACGGCGGCCTGCGCTGCGGGTTCGTCCGGCCGGCGGGTGAGGACATGAGCGCCGACAGTACGTCGCGCGCGAGGCCAGGACAATGTGACGAGCCTACACGGCGGCAGCCGCGGACTATGGGTTTCGCCCAGCGGCGGCCGCAGGGCGAAATCGGCGTCAGAGCGCCCGGGTCTCGCCGACCTGCATGGTGACGACCTTGGCCTTCACCTGCTGCGCCCGGAGCGCCTTCTCCAGCTCCGCCGGGGTGCCCTTCAGCAGCGGGAAGGTCCCGAAGTGCATGGGGACGACGAAGCGCGCGCCGGTGAGCTTCGCCGCGGTGGCGGCGCCCACCGGGTCCATCGTGAAGTGGCCGCCGATGCAGGCGAGCAGGTAGTCGATCTTCCAGCGGTCGCCGAGGAGCTTCATGTCGCTCATCACGTCGGTGTCGCCGGTGTGGTAGACGGTCGGCCCGCCCTTCACGTGGATGATGAACCCGGTGGGGTTCCCGCCGTACAGCACCGGCTCCCCGTCCTTCTTGATGCCGGAGCTGTGCGCGGCGGGCGTGATGGTCACCGAGACCTCGTCGGTGAGGGCGATGGTCCCGCCGATGTTCCCGGAGGTGGCCATCGTCGCCTGCGCCGCCGGGTAGCCCTGCGCCACCAGCGCCCCGGCGAGGTCGAAGCCGGCCACCAGCCTGGCGCCGGTGCGCTTGGCGATGTCCACGGCGTCGCCGACGTGGTCGCCGTGGCCGTGGGTGATGAGGATGTAGTCCACCTTGGTGAGCTTCCGGGCGGCCTCCTTGTCCTTGGCCGAGGGGTTCGAGAGCCAGGGGTCGATGGCCAGCACCGTGCCGCCGGGCGTCTTCAGGACGAAGGCCGCGTGGCCGTACCAGGTGAGCTCGGTCTTGCCGGCGCCCGCGGCGGCGAGCGGCAGGGCGGCGACCAGGGCGAGGATGGCGTTGCGCATCGGGGTTCCTCCGGGGAAGGGAACGACTCGTCTAACGGGTCCGGCGTCCGGGGCCGCACCCGGACGGGTCGACGTCACGGACGGTGCACGGCCGGCCGGCGCCGGGCGTCAGGAGCGGCGCTTGATCTGGAACGGGCTGAAGGCCTGCTGCTCGGCCATCAGCTCGATGACGTTCACGTTCACGTGGGGCGGCCGCGTCACCGCCCAGAGGACGGCGTCGGCGACGTCCTCGGGGGTGAGGGGCGTGACCCCCTGGTAGACCGCCTTGGCGCGGGCGGCGTCCCCCTGGAAGCGCACCAGCGAGAACTCGGTCTCGGCCAGGCCCGGCTCGACGCAGGTGGCGCGCACCCCGGTGCCGACGACGTCGGCCCGCAGGTTCAGGGTGAACTGGTGCACGAAGGCCTTGGTGGCGCCGTAGACGTTGCCGCCGGGGTAGGGGTAGGTGCCGGCCACCGAGCCGATGTTCACCACGTGGCCGCGCCCCCGCTCCACCATGCCGGGGAGCAGCAGCCGCGTCATGGCGACGAGGCCGCGGCAGTTGGTGTCGATCATCTGGTCCCACTCGTCGAGCGACGAGCGGTGCGCCCCCTCCAGGCCCAGCGCCAGGCCGGCGTTGTTCACCAGCACG